>JBFFCW010000111.1:0-10089 GCA_041559695.1 Desulfobacterales bacterium | reverse complement strand
TGCTGGCTTCGCTGATTAAATTATAAGGGGACACTTGTCGGGTGTTCCACAGTTCCATTGAACCGTTAATCGTTTGATAGGCAATCTTTGTTGATGTCTGCCGATCAATACCCAATCTCACGGCTGTATCAATGATTGCCTGGAAAAACAGGTGAGTTGTCACCGGGCTGCTCAGAGCGGTAACCGCATTGATCTTATCTTCCTGCAAAATGACATATTCTCCCAGACAGGAAAAAAGCTCGGTAACATCATTTTTTGGTGTTTCCGTAACGTATGGGTTAAAGGCCAGCGCCGCAATGCCTTTGCCGATCTGGCTGGGGGGATTGGGCAGGGCTCTTACCACCGGGATATCCTCTCCTAAAACCGCGTAGGCTCTCATGGGAATGCCGGCAGCCAGGCTGATGATTACTTTGTCTTTTGGGAATTTCTGTTCTCTTAATTCATTTAAAACCGGGCTCACAACCTGGGGCAGAACATTGAAAAATATGAAATCGGCAGCGCCCAGGGCCTGTTGATTGTTTTCTGATGTTTGAACACAAAATTTTTTTTGAAGCGATTCCCGTTTTTTCAGATCGGGGTCACTGACAACCAGTTGGCTTCCGGTTGTTTTTCCGGAACGGGTCAGATTCTCAAGAATAATGCGGGTGATGTGTCCTCCGCCGATAAAAGCAATGTTACGCTGCCTTAATGCCATTTATTCTTCTCCTTTTGTCCGTTTGTCCCGATGTTTGACTCCAGCATTTTTTTAAATCGCCCCTCCAATCTGGCGCACGGATAAAAACCCAATTCCTTCAAATTGCCGGTAACATCAACCGGCAGCGACTGGCTTTCGACTTTTTGATTCAGGATACCGCCAATTAATACGGGGAGCCTTATTTTTTGCCTTTCCAGTGCTTCTCTCAATTGTTTTGCATATTCAAGTGCCATCCCATTGTGGGTGCTGACCAATATCGCTTCTGCGTTTTGGGTATTTGCTTCTGAAACGATCTCGTCCGGATTTACCTCAGCGCCCATATATATCATTTCAGCGCCGGCTTCACAAAGAAGCTGGCTGATAACCGTTACGGCATGCTCATGCACATCGGTTGATGCGATCAGCAACCGGCGCCCGCCTAAAAGGGTTTTCATTTTTGGGGTGACAAACAGCCGCCGATATTCATTGAAATATTTGTTTGACATTACGAAAACATCCGTCGGTTCGACCGGTACTCGTCCTCTGATAAAATCTTGCTGGACCTCACCGGCCCCGAACATTTCTTCGAAAACGGCCGGTCCGAGGTTTTTTAGCACAAACAGCATTTGTACAGGGTCTGTAATGTCGACGCCGGCCGCCTTCAGGCCATCCAAGGCCTTATCAAATACAGATTTTCCGGCACGGAGGATGGTATCGGAGAATTGATAGGCTTCGCGGAAATCAAAATGGGAAAAGAGTTTTCGAGCTGTTTTTTCGATTTGACGGCCGAATTTTTGGGCTTCGGCGATTTCTTCAGCAGAAGGGATTCTTAATGCTTCCGTAATCGGCAGCGGCAGAACGGCATGGCCAGTCGGACATTCAAGCTGGGCCATAATATCCCAGAGCAAATATTCTGCGACCACCCCCTGGTTCAAGGTGAAGTCCGCTGTAAAAGAAAGGGTATCACCGTAAAACATGGATCCCACACAATCGGGTGCATGAATTTTGTGCAGCACAAATACCCAACCGGCTCTTTTTATGGGATCGGTTGTCAAACCGCCGATACAATGCGCCAGTTTGGCGCCCAAAAGGTTTTCAACAATATAGTTTTCCAGATACGCCCATCCGGCCACGGTGGCACAATCGTAAAAAAGGGCGCCGAAACCGTCTTCGAGGTAGGAGTGCACCATGGTCCCCTTTTTTCTCAGGGCTCCCATAATTGCGATGGCTTTGACTGTTTCGGCAGCCGTTACGGCTTTATCTTTCCACAGCGGAACTTCATGCGCAAAAAATTGGGATAGATTTCCAATGGTGGTCACCCCGGCTTGCAGCGCCCGGATGGTGTTGTCCGTCGATGCGGGAAATCCGATCATAAAATCGCCCATGTGCGGCTGGATGGGCGCCGTTTGCCCAACCTGTTTCCAGTCTTTTATGGAATCCAACATGGGGCCGGTTTCAGCCGGTATGTTTTTCCGGTGTGCTTTCGGCAATCCCATGCGACGATCCAGGCAAATTCCGGCGCGATCCACGACAAACCCGTTTTCTTCAGCGGTATTATCCAGCAGCGCCAACGCCGCCGCCGTCGAATTCCACGTATTCATTCCAATATGCGCATGGAACATGATGGTGTTTTCCTGCAGGCACCTTTTTTTATATTCCAATTCAGATGCGACGCCCATCTTACGCATGAAAGCGGTTCGGCCGATCCGAATATCCTTGGCCATCACCTGCCCCGCGCTCACAATTGCCTTGCTTGAAGGTAAATCCGTCCTTAAAATCTCCTGAACGGTTTTATGGAATTTTGAAAATTTCATTGGATGGGTCCTTTTATCTTTAAACGGGATTTGATTTTAAGTTTTTATTTCGATAAGACTGCCGGGAACGGATGGTTTTGTAAAGAAATATTTAGATACCGCTTTGAGAAGGATTTATAAATCTTGAAAATTTTCCATACGGATTCATTTCCGATGGCGCTGCCGGAAGGCCATCGGTTTCCGATAACGAAATATGCCCTTCTTAGAAAACGCATCACCGATTCGAACCTGTTCAAGCTGCAAGATTTATACATCTCCCGTGCGGCAACCGCAGCGGAGATCATCCGTGTGCACGATCCGGATTATCTGCGCCGTGTGCAAAACGGGCAATTAACCGCCCGGGAAATCCGGCGCGTCGGGCTACCCTGGTCCCCCGGACTCGTTGAGCGTGCCAGGCGTTCTGCCGGAGCCACAGTTGAAGCCTCTTTTGCGGCCCTCTCTGAGGGGATTGCCGTGCATTTGGGCGGCGGCACCCACCACGCCTTCAGCGAACAAGGGCAGGGTTATTGCGTATTCAATGACGGCGCCATTGCCGCGAGAAGCCTGCAGGCGGAAACGCATATCCGGCGTGTGCTAATTTTAGACTGTGATGTTCATCAGGGCAACGGCACGGCAGCCATATTACAAAACGATCCTTCCATCTTTACCTTCTCAATCCACGGCAAGAAAAATTTCCCCTTTCATAAAGAAAAAAGTGATCTGGATATCGCCCTTGACGATGGCGCCGGCGATCCGATTTATCTGGATGCAATGCACAAAGGCATCATGGAATCTTTAAAACGGGCCAACGCCGAGATCGTTATCTATCTGGCCGGTGCCGACCCTTATGCCGATGATCGTCTGGGCCGACTGGCTTTAAGCAAGGAAGGGCTTGCGCGACGCGACCGCCTGGTACTGCACACCTGTCGAAAATCCAAGCTGCCGGTAGCCATAACGCTGGCCGGCGGCTATGCTCCCAACATTGAAGACACCGTGGATATTCATTTTCAGACCTTACAAATCGCTGCTGAATTCCAGAAGTCTTATAATTAGATCGGTTCGAATTTAGTGGTGAAATGCCTGAGTACCGGCGGTTCATAGACGATACGCAACCCCTTGAGCGCTTCCCGTTTGCGGAAAACGGCTTCAATGCACTCCACCACATAATCCATATGGCTCTGGGTGTAAACCCGTCGAGGGATGGCCAGTCGCACCATTTCCAGCGGGGCCGGTTTAAATTCACCGCTTTTAGGGTCGGTTTTGCCGAACATCAAACTGCCGATTTCACAGGCGCGGATGCCGCCGCAAAGATAGAGCTCGCAGGCCAATGCCTGACCCGGATATTCATGCGGCGGGATATGTGGCAGAAATGCCTTTGCATCGATATAGATCGCGTGACCGCCGGGGGGTTGAAAAATGGGCGCACCTAGCTGTTCGATCTGTTTGCCCAGATACGCAACCGATCGGATGCGGTATTTTAAGTAGCCTTCTTCCAACACCTCGTCGAGCCCCCGGGCAAAGGCTTCCAGATCGTGACCTGCCAGGCCGCCATAAGTCGGAAATCCCTCGGTGACAATCAGAATGTTACGCGCCTGGCGGGCCAGTTCATCATCGTTGACCGCCAGAAAGCCTCCCATATTGACCAGCCCGTCTTTTTTACCGCTCATGGTGCAGCCGTCCGCATAAGAAAACATCTCACGGGCAATTTCTCTGATGGTTTTTTTCTCGTAGCCGGGTTCCCTGATTTTGATAAAGTAGGCGTTTTCGGCAAAGCGGCAAGCATCTAAAAAAAACGGGATACCATAGGCGCGGCATCGTTCGGCTGTTTTGCGGATGTTGTCCATTGAAACCGGCTGGCCGGCATTGGCGTTATTGGTGACGGTTAGCATCACCAGCGGAATCCGCTGCGGGCCTTCTTTGCGCAGGATGGATTCCAGGGCATCGAGGTCCATATTGCCTTTAAAATCGGCCTTGAGGTTCGGACGAAGCCCGGCGGGGATGAGCAGGTCCACGGCTTCGGCTCCGCTGATTTCCACATTGGCGCGGGTGGTGTCAAAATGGGTGTTGTTGGGCACTTTTTTGCCCTTTCCGCCGACAATATTAAATAAAATTTTTTCGGCTGCCCGTCCCTGGTGGGTGGGAATAATGTGATGGAAGCCGGTTAGATCCTTTACGGTCTGTTCCAGACGGTAAAAACTGTTGGAGCCGGCATAGGCTTCATCGCCTTCAATCATGCCGCCCCATTGTCGGGCGCTCATGGCCGAAGTACCGCTGTCGGTCAGCAGGTCGATGAGCACACCATCGGCGTGGATGTTGAAAAGATTGTATCCGGCTTCCTTAAGAATGGCCTCGCGTTCCTTGCGGCTGGTGAAGCGCAGCGGTTCGACGGATTTAATTTTAAACGGCTCGATAATCGTTTTCATTGGCTGCTCCCTTGATCAAATCCAGGCATTTCAGGGTCCGGAATGAAGAATAAAGCGATTGTGACGACGTGTCAAGGAACCGGATAGGGATGAAGAAGCTTAAGAAAAGAAACCGGAATCCAAAAATAAAACCAAGGAAGATTTACCCATTTCACTTTTTATCGGTTTTTGCTACATGTTTATATCAGGCGCTGTTCGTTGCAAAAAGCTGAATTCTGCTAGGCAATTTACGACAACGCAGGGTGTAACTTCAGAAAATGAATCATTTACACCAAGGCATCAAATGGCAGCAGGAGGCAAACTCAATATCTGACCGGCTCTGGGATGTGGTCATCGTCGGTGCCGGTCCGGCCGGTGCCATTGCGGCCGCCCACCTTGCAGCAAGCCATCACCGGGTTTTACTATTGGATCGCAAAAAGTTTCCGCGTGAAAAAGTATGCGGCGACGGCCTGCTGCCGGATGCTTTGCGCTGTCTGGACGCGATCGGTGTTGGCGAAATCGTTCGGGCAGCCGGTCACCCGGTTAGCACCAGTGTTTTATTTAGCCCCTCAAAAAACGAAGTCGAAATACCCGGCGAGTATCTGACCATAAAGCGCAGCCATTTGGATATGATCGTCGCTCGAAAGGCCGTTGAATCCGGTGCTGCGTTTGCTCTCGGTGAAGTGGAACAGCTGACCGCTCAACCGGATGGCCGGGTATCTTTAACCATCCAGGGCTGCAGCCAACCGGTTCAAGCCCAGATCGGCATTGTGGCGACCGGCGCGGATATTCGGCTAATGAAGAAAATGGACTGGCCGGCCAGAACAAAACCCAGCGGAGTTGGCCTGCGATGTTATGTCCGCTCTTCATTTGTTCTCGACCGATTGGTCATTTCGTTTGTAATTGATGAAAAATTCATTGTCTTCGGCTATGGCTGGATTTTTCCGATGCGAGATCGCGAATATAACGTCGGTTACGGCATTTTAACACCGGGTCGAGTTCGTAAACGCAACATCAATCTTAAAAGAAATTTCAAAAATTTCATCGATTCTTTTCCCCTGGCCAGAGAATTGATGCAGCAGAGCGATCGAACAACAGACCCGCGAGCCGCCGCTTTGCGATATGATTTTGAAGGCGCTTACCCGTTTGTCAACGGCCCCATTGTCGCTGTGGGCGAAACCATTGGAACGACATTGCCGTTTCTGGGTGAAGGCATCGGCAAAGCCATGGAATCTGGACAACTGGCGGCCGAGGTTATCAGCAAGGCCTTGGACTCGGACGATCTGGATAAGTTGTCACAATATGGTCAACAAATAGAATCCAAATTTAAAACGCGTTATCGAGGGTATCGGATGGCTGAAAAATGGATGGCCAGGTCTTGGCTGAATGATTTCCTTTTATATCGATATGGCAAAAGCAAATATGCGAAAGAAATGCTGGCCGGCATCATTGCCGAAACAAAAAATCCGCATGATATTTTTTCATTGAAAGGTATTTTTAAAACATTCTGGAGCTAAATGACCCGGATTCGTTCAGGTTTCTAAACAACCGGATCTGTTTTCGGCTAGTTCGCAGATATCGAACGCTGATTGCCGTGACGCCGAAAAAGTAATCGAACACGAATCGGCTGCGATTATATCTGTACTTGACAGATGATGCTGAAATGGTTATAATATATTGAAAAGTTTAGAAATAATACATTTATCAACTCTTGCATAGAAACGAAACTCTTCCGTTTGAAATGTTGCCCTGATATAATCAGCTTCAAAGGTTATCCATCCTGGAGCTTGACTCCTGCTCTTAAATGAAAGTAAACTTTTCACAGGCGGTTTTATTTTCGCCTGACAATTGATTTGTGCGCATTTAACCCATAGGCCCACCAAGATCATAGAAAAATTATGAGACTCTGCCCCAAATGTGACCAACCGGTGGCCGAAGACATCACGCTCTGTCCGGCCTGCGGCAACGAAATCGGTGAAGGCCGCAAACACATCGACGATTACCGGATTGTTGATATTCTTCACGAAGGTCATTCCAGTTTTCTTTGCCGGGCTATTCGGGAACGAACCGGCGAGATGGTCATGATTCGCCTGTTTACGCCCCAAGCGGGGGTCGACGAAAAAGTGGCCGATAGGCTAAAGCAGGAGCTGGAACGTCTCAAAAAGCTGCCCGATAAAGGCTTCGTCCGCCATTATGCCATAAGGCAATCTACCGACGGGCTTTGGTACCGGATCAGCGAGTGGATCGACACCGAAAGCTGGGGGTCTTTGCTGACATCCGGGCGCCTGGAGGATCGACAGGTGGCCTTTGACCTGTTTTTTCAGATGGCCTCCATCCTCACCGTTCTGCATAATGAAGGCTACTTTATTCCCCACCTGATCTTAAACGACATTATGCTGGTAAGGGCCAAAAGCGGAAAGCTAGAGGTCAAAATCGACTATAAACTTTCACGGTTTTTTGATCCCAAACTCGACCGCCCCGGACCCATGCTAAAGCAATTGCTGAACGTCCACCCGGATATCGTCAACCATCGCCCCCTTGATTTCAGAAGCGATATCTGGTCGCTGGGCAAAATTTTTGTAGAGCTGCTTTCAGCCGATCTGGAAATCACCGATTATCTGGCCAAAGTCCATGAGCTTAATTTGCCGGAAGCGGCCAAAGTTCTGCTGAAAGTCATGCTGGCCGATGATCCGGATATACGGCCCCGGTCCATGGCCGAGGTGGCGGTGTCATTGGCCCGCATTAAAGAGAAGCCTGTTGAATCAGCAGAGCAACCCGCAGCGGAGCAACCGCAGCTCCCGGCTGCAGCCGCACGCCGGTTAACGATTAAAGGGTTGCAGAATCGCATTAGTGTGCTGGCCATTCTAATCATCATTCTATCTATTGTCGGTGTTCTGGCCTGGTATCAGCTCAGCCAGCGCAAAACAGGAGTTGAAAACCGCATGGAAGATTATGCCAATCAATACTCCCCATCGGTTGCGTTTATACTGGTCGAATATTGGTTGGATATCGGAAATGAAAAAATGTATCGTAATCTGGCGGAGGGCACCGGCTTTTTGGTAGACAGCGACGGCTATATGCTGACCAGCCGGCACGTTGTTTGCCCATGGCTGGAGGACTCCAACCTGTTGGCCACCGTTTATCATTTCAGAGAAATGGAGAAGATGCCGGAATTGAAATACCGGATATTTTTATGGTTTGAAGGCGCTCGGGCCTTTAACCGCGTCTCCCGCCTGCTTGAAAGCCCGGATTTGACCGATGTTTATTTTATTGAAAATGCCTTCAGCACCGAATCCGAACCGCGCCTGGCGATTGCCGGTGTGCCCAAGTCGCCCATACAAACCCGTCAGATGATTACATCGCCGCTTAAAGATGATTTTGCCGTTATAAAAATTGACCGGGTGCCTGAAGGGCTGAAACCGCTGCCGTTGGACTTAAAGTTGGATTCCAAAAATCTTCCCAAACTCTCGCGGCTGATCACGATCGGGTTTCCCCTGGGCAGCCGAACCCAGGACGATATGGTTAATGCCAGCGTAACCGGGGGCAATGTGCGCCGATCTTTTGAAAATGTGATCCAGGTCGATACGTCTCTATATGGCGGCAACAGCGGGGGACCCATGATCGATGCGCGCGGCAAAGTGATCGGTATCGCCGCCGGTGTCGCCATGGATGTTGCCCAGGGGCTGATGCCGACCGCAACCCCCCGCTGGGATCTGGGCATGGTATTGCCCATAACGAATGCGGCCAAGTTTCTTGAGGAATTAAAGGCGGGCCAGGCCAAATGGAATGGTGAACTGGATTTTTCCATTGAGAAAACGCTGGAAAAGATCAAGTTAAAAGCCACCGAGGGCCTGTGGGCCGAGGCACAGGCGTTGGCCGACGAAGAGCTCAAGGGCAACCCACAACCGGAAATGATTATGGCGGCCGGCATGATGCATTATTGTACCGGGGATAACCAAAGCGCCAGGAAGCTGTTTTCCGAAACCCTTTCCATGGACCCTGAAAATCCGGAAGCCCGGCTGATGCTGTTTTTAATTGACTGGCTTGCCGGGAACGGCGAGATAAGTTCTTACCGTGAGGCCTTGCTGGCTGTGGACTGGCGTTCTTCGGCAGAATTTCAGGGACATTTGGTTCGGGTTCTGGAGGGCTTGATCGATGAGGTTTCGGCTTTAGACAGCTGGCATACCGACGCTGAAAAAAGCTGGCTTAATTATGCAGTCAGCCTTATCCGGATCGAGGGCCAGGATTGGGAGTGGGCAGAAAAGCTGCTGAGAGAAGCGGTGCTTACTGCTGATTCGGATGCATGGGAATTTTTTGTGGCGAGTGCCAAGCTGGAGCAATTGCAGAAACGCCGGCGAAAAGCGTTGAAGACCAAGGCCCAGTGGAAGGATTATAACAAGGACATCGAAGCGTTTGACAAAAGCGTTAAGGATAAACTGGAGCAGGATGAAAAGCTTAAAGCCGAGTTATCCCCATTGATGGCCAAATTTATTGATGAGACCGTGGCGATCAAAGAAAAACAGGAGGTGCTTAAAAAGATAGCGGAGATATATCCAAAAAACCGCAAAATCTATGTAGCCCTGGCTTTTTACAGCGCCGCCGACGAGGACTGGGCCCAGTCATTGGAATACATCCGCACCTTTTTAAATAGCGGCGGCCGCCAAAACGCAGATCGGATGAGTTTAGGGGTTCTGGAAGCCGGGATATTAAATCAACAGGGTCTTGCGGATGAAACCCGCGCAAGTCTCAAGGCCTTTGTCGGTCGCACCATGGATCCCTGGTATCTGACGATCAGCGACTATCTATTGGGCAAACAAACGGAAAGATCGCTGCTGGAGCAGGCCGGAGAAAGCCCCGAAAACCTCCTGACTGCGCATAGCGCCGTGGGGTTATGGGCTGAAGGGCGCGGAGACAATCAAAAAGCGATTAAACACTACCGGGAAGCGCTGGGCTCTTTTCTGGATACATGGCTCGAATACGATTTTTCCAAAGAGCGCCTCAGACGGCTGAAACAGCCACAGCCTTCCGGCTAGAAATTATTTTCACCGCAGAGACGCAGAGCACGCAGAGATATTTTTTTTGTTTTACGCTGCGACCTCTGCGTCTCTGCGGTGAATGAAAATCATCAGTGCTTGCCGATTTTATTCGATAACCCCGTATTCGCGCGCCAGATCTTCATTATAGCGTGCTTTCCTGCCCGGGCACTTTCCTCGCTGGCATA
>JBFFCW010000110.1:0-10114 GCA_041559695.1 Desulfobacterales bacterium | reverse complement strand
TACGCTTCAAAAACCGGGTGGGCTCGTGCAAAATTTTGTTGATCAGTGAACCCGCCATTTTGTGAAGCGCCGTTGCATCCTGTTCGGAGATCATGCTGGATTGCAACGTTTTTTTCAGTTCCGCCGCAGCAATGGATTCCATTTTATTTCGCAGGGCGACAATCGTTGGAACCACATCCAGGCTTTCATGCCATTCACGGAACCGAATAACGGCCTCATCAACGATGCGCTCGCCCTTAATCGCCTCTTTCTGGCGATCTTCGACGTTTTCATCAATCACCCCTTTTAAGTCATCGATGTCATAGACATAGGTATTGTTGAGGCGATTGATTGCCGGATCGATGTCCCGGGGGACCGCAATGTCGATAAAAAACAGAGGTCGATTTTTCCGTTTGCGCAGAACCCCTTTAACCTGATCGCGTTGGATCACATAATCGGGGGCACCGGTCGAACTGATAATAATGTCCGCCGTTTTTATGCTCTCCGGGATCTCCTCGAATCGAATGGCCTGGCCGTTGAATTGTTTGGCCAGTTCAACCCCCGTTTCAAAAGTGCGGTTGGCGACCCATACCTTGACGGCCTTGTTGCGGATGAGATGCTCAACCGCCAATTCAGCCATTTCCCCGGCGCCGATGAGCATAACCGTTTTGTCCGCCAGCACCCCAAAAATTTTGCGGGCGAGTTCAACGGCGGCATAACTGATGGAAACCGCGCGATCCCCGATGCCGGTTTCGGTGCGAATTCTTTTGGCGACAAAAAACGAGCGGTGCAATAAGCGGTTTAAGATGACACCGGAGGTTTTTTCGTCGGTGGCGGTTCGGTAGGCTTCTTTTACCTGGCCCAGAATCTGAGGCTCACCCACCACCATTGAATCCAGACTCGAGGCCACGCGGAACACATGACGCACCGCATCATCGCCCTCATGGAGATAAAGGGCATCTTCAAATTGTTCCAGCGGTATCTTATTGAATTCGGCGATAAACGCCTTGGTCTCCTCAACCGCCCGGGTCTTGTTATCGGTAACCAATAGAATTTCCACCCGATTGCAGGTTGAAAAAAGCAGCGCTTCTTTTATGAAAGACTTCCCCAAAAGCGAATGCAGGGCCGATTTGGTCTCATCCTCCGCAAAGGCGATACACTCCCTGACCTCAACGGAAGCGGTCTTGTGATTTATGCCAATTAATAAGATATCAAGCATAATTTCACTTGTAGTATTAGCTGTCAAAAAAAATGCTTCTCATGGTTATAGGTTGAGCCCGTTTCCCGGCTAAAAAATTGAAATAAGACGATTTTTTTTTAACGGGCCCAACCGGCTCAACTGGCTAAACCGGCCAACCTAAAACCTGGTAAACACCCCATGGTGCCCTTTCATCAGAAGGTTTACACCTAAAAAGGTAAAAATCAGCACCCCGAAGCCGATGATGGCCATAATGGCGGAGCGTCGGCCGCGCCACCCCACCGTCAGCCTTTCGTGCAGCAGGACCGCATAAAACAGCCAGGTGATTCCGGCCCAGACTTCTTTGGGGTCCCAGCTCCAGAACCGGCCCCATACTGCTTTGGCGTAAACAAAGCCGGTTATCAGGCCCAGGGTGAGCATGGTAAAGCCCACGACGATGCAGACATATCCGATGTTGTCCAGCATTTCTAAAGACGGCAACCGTTTAAAGAAGAATCGATGTTTTTTTGTTTTAATTTCATTTTCTTGCAGCAAATAGAGCACACCCAGCCCGCAAGCCAGGGCAAAACCCGCCTCACCGATGAAGATGACCGTCACATGGCTCATCAACCAGAAGCTCTTAAAAATCTGGGTTGCCGGGGCCGGTTCGTTGGGAAGCCGGGAGGCGATTAACATTATCAGGGCCAGAATTGGTGCCGCAAATATTCCCAATATTTTTAAATTAAATCTTAATTGAATCGCCAGAAAGACGCCGGCCATTGCCCACCCGGCAAAAGAAAGCGTTTCATGCATATTACTGGCCGGTATGTGTCCGGCTTTGATAAAGCCGTAAACGATGGTCAGGGTATGAAACAAAAATCCGATCAGCAGCAGAAAGTACCCGGTCCGCTGCAGATAGTCCTTCTGCGTGAACAGATATGCGAAATAGCCGGCGCTGCTGAGCAAATATAATACAAGGCTAACGAGGATGATGGATTCCATTAATACTCCACATTCGGTTGTCCCGTTGAGCCGGTTGTCCCGTTGGGCCCGCTAAATTGGAAAAAGTCTGATTTTATTTTTTAACGGGCTCAACCGGCTCAACCGGCTCAACGGGCTAACGGGCCCAACCTATAAGCGATCGCTTATAGTAGCGTTTCGATTTTATATCCTTTTCCTAAAATTTTATAAAGCAGCGAATTTATTTCTGCTGTTTTACCCGCCTGCATTAACTGAATGAAATCACTGTCGATCAATTGATTAAATAAGGCCTTGTGGGCCTCAGGTTCATGAGACTGGCTCAGCAGTTTCCGGCGGATGGCACCCATTAAAAGTAGAAAATCAGCATATTCCCGGCCGAACTGTGTTTCCAGTTTTTGCCGCAGGTGTTTTGCCAGTGCCGGGCTTTTGCCGGAGGTGGAGATGGTAATGACCAAATCTCCCCGGCGGACAATCGATGGCAGGATAAAATTGCAAACCTCTGGGCGATCGGCAATATTACACAGGATATGAGCTCGCTCGGCGTCTTTGCTGATCTGAAGATTTAAGGTTTCATCATCGGTGGCCCCGATAACCAGGAACATACCGCTTAAATCATCGCTTCGGTAGGCACGCCTTTTTAGCGTAATGGACCCCTCTGAAGCCAGCCGGGTCAGCTGTGATGATGGATCAGGGCCGACGACGGTGACATGAGCGCCGCATTCCAACAGGGTGTTCACCTTACGGGTACCCACTGCACCCCCGCCGACAATCAGGCAATTGCGGTTTTTGATGTCTAAATGGACGGGGTAGTACTGCATGATTTGTTCAATTTGTTTTATAGGTCTTATTGGTTGGATTGGTCATAGGAAAAATCGAATTTATTGAGCTCAATGTGTCATGGTCAGAACCAATTAAACGAATCCAACCAATTCAAGCGATTTCTATTTCCATCAAATCTTCGGCCAACATTAATGGGCCGCCATAGGTTTTGCGGCATTCGGCCGCGATATCTTCTTTATCACATTCCGGATAAAAATGGGTTAAGACCAGTTTGCGGACTTCGGCTCTGGTGGCAAGATCACCTGCCAAAGACGGCGTCAGATGCCCTCTGACCCTGAATTTGTCCGGGAGGGCACACTCGCAGATTAACAGATCCGCCCCTTTTGCCAGACCGATGATCGTTTCGCTGTAATCTGTATCTCCGGTGTAAACGGCGGAAAACCCATCGTCGCTGATAATGCGGAAGGCAATGCTTTCTTCGTTGTGCTGCACCGGTGCGGTATTTACGGTAAAATCTTCAAATGAAATCGTATCGGCATTTTTGTTGTCAAATTCGATGATCTCCAACAGGCCGGGAGTTAATTCAATCCACTGGCCGTAGACGCCTTTCAAGCTTTCATAAAAATTCAGCAAGCCACGGCCACCGGAAACCGTCAGAGGGATTTTGCGCCGGCTGTCGTCCGGATACTTGGTGGCAAATATGAACGGAACAAATTCACTGGTATGGTCGGGGTGAAAATGACTGTAAAAAATATGGGAAATATCAAAAATGGAGGTTCCCGCTTCCAGAAGCCGCCGCATGGTGCCCGGTCCGGAGTCAAACAGCAACCGTGATCTGCCGATCTGCATCAGAACCGAGCACGAACTGCGTTTCAGTGACGGCACGCAGGTCCCGGAGCCCAGGATTGTAACCTTTATGCCTGATTTGCTTCCCGCCATGTCGAATTTAGTTTTAAGGTTGGCCGGTTCAAAAAGGAAAAATGTTTGATTTTATTTTATACGGGCAACGGGCTAACGGGTAACGGGCTTATCCTTTTTAAGATTTTACTTGGGTTCCGCCCGCCTTGCCGTCCTTCCGATAATCCACGACAGCAGTTTTTTGTCGTTGCGGGTGTCTACGTGCTCTTTTAGATCGTTGAGCGCAATTTCTGCCCGGGCCATGTTTTTATGACCTCCGGCATTCCCCAGTTTTCCGAATCCTTCTCCGGCCACTTTGCCGGCGTTTTTTCGAATACCGTCGTTTCGGAAAATAATGGTCAGTTTTTTATCACAGATACCCGACACAATACTCCAGGTGACGGTATTGACCCGCATAAAAAAATCGGCAATCAGCACACAAACGTCCGGATTCACCACGCTGCCCAGATGGACGTAGACCTTGCCCTTTCGCCGGCGCATGTTTTGCAGGGCAATTTTAAAATATTTTAAAAGGTCGAATCGAAGGTCAACCTTCTCGATCTTGCGCGCAAGATGGAGATTGGCGCGTCCTAATAAATATTGAAATGCGCGGACATCTTCGATCTGGGTTTGCCCCTTAAAGTCATTGGTATCGGTTTTAATACCATGATACAGGCCGGTCGCCAGTTTTGCCGAAGGTTTGATTTTTGCGGCCTGTAGATATTCGGTTAAAATGGTGCACGTGGCGCCGTAATGGGACCGGATATCTAAAAACGGTGCTTGAGCACCCGAATCCGGATGGTGGTCGATAATAACGGCCGGCTTCAGCTGTGCCAAGTCTTCATTGTGATCCGGCTGGGAATCCACCATGACCACCCGGCTGAATTGATCCACTCTAATTTCTTTAAAGGGAACCAGGCTGACACCCAGCAACCGGATCATGGCCAGGTTGTCAGGCCGATTGATGGTGTTGATGTGAGAAATGGTCACATTTAGCACCTTGCGCCACAGCAGGCGGCTGACAGCCATTGAACTGGCGATCGCATCCGGATCTGCATTGATCACGATCAGCACGTGATCGTTGCCCGAAAACTGATCGTAGAATTGGCGGAGTTTTTCAGGTACAGAACGGCTCATAAGAAATTGATATCCAAGGGTAAATGCCGGGATATTACGATGTGTTGGCTGAGATTACAATAGGATTTTCAAATAAAGCTCGAAAGCCCGGCTCCTAAAAAAGTCGGGCTCGTCAGAGCTGTATTGCCATCTATAAGATTTTAAAAACGATTTTGTCTCCCTCGGCTTCAGCATTTACGCGGTCGCCATCAGAAATTTTGCCCTCGAGGATTTCCAGGGACAGCGGATTTTCGATATATTGCTGGATGACCCGTTTTAACGGCCGTGCGCCATAAACCGGATCATAACCTTTTTCGGCAATCAGCGTTTTTGCGCTATCTGATAAAATAAGCTCGATATTTTTGGCGGCAAGGCGCTGGCCCAGACGGCCCATCTGAATGTCGACGATTTTAACGATGTCATCCGCTGTCAGGTTCTGGAATATGATGATTTCATCGATACGATTTAAGAATTCCGGTTTAAAGCTGGCCCGCAAAGCCTCGGTCATCCGGGTTTCCAGTTCATCACGGTCAGACCCGGCCAGCTTCTGAATCCACTGACTGCCCACATTGGATGTCATAATGACAATGGTATTTTTAAAATCAACCGTACGGCCCTGGCCGTCAGTCATGCGCCCGTCGTCCAGAATCTGCAGCATCACGTTAAAGACTTCCGGGTGCGCTTTTTCAATTTCGTCAAACAGCACCACCGAATACGGCCGACGGCGCACTGCTTCTGTCAGGTAGCCGCCTTCTTCATATCCCACATACCCGGGCGGGGCACCGATCAGCCGGGCAACCGAATGCTTTTCCATGTACTCCGACATATCGACTCGAATGATGGCCTGTTCGCTGTCGAAAATAAATTCCGCCAGCGCTTTGGCCAGCTCGGTTTTGCCGACCCCGGTCGGCCCCATGAAGATAAATGACCCGATGGGCCGATTGGGATCCTGCAGCCCCGAACGGGCGCGGCGAACGGCGTTGGACACGGCCGAGACAGCCTCTTCCTGGCCGATCACCCGTTTGTGCAGCCGGCTTTCCATTTGCACCAGCTTATCTTTTTCACCTTCAAGCATTTTACTCACCGGTATCCCGGTCCAGCGGGAAACGACTTCGGCCACATCCTCATCATCGACTTCTTCTTTGAGCATCTTGCTGGCCTGCTGAAGCTCAGAAAGTTTTTGGTTAGCCTCCTCCAGTTGTTTTTCAAGCTCCAGGGCTTTGCCGTATCGGATTTCCGCCACCAGAGCCAGGTTGCCGTCTCTTTCCGCCAGCTGGGCCTCGGTGCCCAAACTTTCCTGATCTTCTTTGATTTTGCGTATCGTCTGGATCAGATCTTTTTCATTTTGCCAGTGGCCTTTCATGCGCATCAGCTCATCATTCAGGTCGGCCAGCTCGGCCTCCAGTTTTTTCAGTCGTTCTTTGGAAGCCGGGTCCGTTTCCTTTTTCAAAGCCTGGCGCTCGATCTCGGACTGGGTGATTTTGCGTTGTATTTCATCAATTTCAGCCGGCATGCTGTCAATTTCAATTCTCAGTTTGGAAGCGCATTCATCAATTAAGTCAATGGCTTTGTCCGGCAAAAAGCGATCGGCAATATAGCGATGAGAAAGGGTGGCTGCCGCCACAATCGCCGAATCTTTGATGCGAACGCCGTGATGGATTTCATATTTTTCTTTCAAGCCCCGCAAAATCGATATGGTGTCTTCCACGCTGGGTTCTCCCACCCGTACGGGCTGAAACCGGCGTTCCAGGGCGGCATCTTTTTCAATATATTTGCGATATTCGTTGAGGGTCGTTGCCCCCACGCATCGCAGAGTGCCTCTGGCCAGTGCGGGCTTAAGCATGTTGGATGCATCGACGGCACCTTCTGCAGCGCCGGCACCGACCACTGTATGAAGTTCATCGATAAAAAGGATGATCTCGCCTTCTGCGGTTTCGACCTCCTTTAATACCGCTTTGAGCCGGTCTTCAAATTCGCCACGGTATTTGGCACCGGCAATCAGGGCCCCCATA
This sequence comes from Desulfobacterales bacterium, assembly GCA_041559695.1. Lineage (GTDB taxonomy): Bacteria > Desulfobacterota > Desulfobacteria > Desulfobacterales > JAHEIW01 > JAHEIW01. The sequence continues at coordinate 3,172 of JBFFCW010000110.1, read as the reverse complement.
TCAAGGGCAACCAGCCGCCGGTTTTTCAAAGTTTCGGCAACATCGCCTTCCACGATTCGCTGTGCCAGGCCTTCAACAATGGCGGTTTTGCCGACACCCGGTTCTCCGATTAAAACCGGATTGTTTTTTGTGCGCCGGGAAAGCACCTGAACAATACGGCGGATTTCTTCGTCACGGCCGATGACCGGATCCAATTTGCCCAGCCGCGCCAGATCCGTCAGATCGCGGCTGAATTTTTCCAGGGCCTGGTATTTGTCTTCCGGATTGGGATCGGTGATGCGCTGTTTTCCTCTTATTTCTTTTAAAACACTGAGTATGGAATCCCGTGTAACCCCTGCCCGAGACAAAATTTTTGCAGCTTCACCGGTTTTTTCGTCGGCGATCGCCAAAAAAATATGCTCGATGCTGACATATTCGTCCTTCATCTTGGTTGCTTGCGCAAATGCTGCTTCCAGTGCGGCTTTGCTCCTGGGCGAAATGTAGACCTCTCCTGTTCCAGCACCGCTGACGCCGGGAAGCCGGGCAACTGCCGCATTGACTTCCTGAACGATTTCGCCTGGTGAGACCCCCAGTTTGCGCAGCATGGCACCGGCGATGCCGCTGGTTTCAGCGAGCATCGCAGCCAGCAGATGCTCAGGTTCGATCTGGTGGTTCTGGTGCTGTGCGGCCAGTGCCTGGGCATTCTGTATAAGCTCCTGAGATTTTATGGTAAATTTATCAAAACGCATTAATTATGAATCCTCCTCTAAATGCAGATTTTATAATTAATCGAAAATAATCACATTACTAAATATGTCAACACGAGATTAGTAATGTATATTTGGATTTATTCATCGCTTGCGGTCGGTACCTTCCTGAAGGTCGCGGTTTCCGGTGGGCCGGTTGAGCCCGATGAAATCGGAAAAATGTCTGATTTTATTTTTCGGGCTCAACGGGCCCAACGGGCTCAACCGATAGCCATTTGGGTCATTATTAATATAATTTGTAAATATATCATAGATAAAAGTATTTATTCAACCAATGGGCCAGGCATGAAAAGGCGCGGCTGACCGCAGGCTTTCATAAAGGGCAATAGCGGCAGCTGTGGAAAGATTTAATGAACGAATATTTTTGGTGATCGGAATATGGTAGGTGGCCTGTGGATATCTTTTTAGAATGTTTGCGGGGAGCCCGCGGGTTTCGGAGCCGAAGATCAGAAACAACCGCTGCGGTGACGGCATGGACCAGAAAGGCCGCGTTCCGCTTTTTGAAAAGATAGCCACTTCATGCCGGCGGAGCGCCAGTTTAAATTGCAGATCGTCAAATCCATCCCAGACACGCAGTTTTACCTGCTGCCAGTAATCCAAACCTGCTCGCTTTAGTTCCTTGCTGTCCAGCGAAAACCCCAGCGGCCGGATGAGATGCAAATAGGATCCGGTGGCCACACACGTGCGGCCGATATTGCCGGTGTTCCAATGGATCTCCGGTGAGACCAGAACGACGTGCCTCTCTGGTCGTTGGTCCCTGGTTTTGGGGAGGTTTTTATTCACGGGGTGACAATCCTGGCTTTTATCATTCCAACTTACAGGTTGATTGGTTAAATAGTTGATTGGTCAGATCGTTAAAAGAAATATTCGTTTTATCCTTAATTAACCCTTCAACCAATCACCGAATTAACTCAATCATATGCGTTTCCCGCAATACGGACAGAATTTAAAATCACCGAAGACGCCTTGACCACAATATTTGCACCGGCTGGCATCTTTTGGTTGCTGCTGGTTGAAATCCGGCCCTGGTCCTTGGCCGGTCTGCTTGCAGCGGTCGCAAATAATAAAGGGCTCGCCTTTTTTGACTCTGAATATCGGAATAAAAAACAGGCTGAGGTAATGGTCCGTGCGCTTGGAATACGCCTGGTTCAAGCCGCAAACCGGGCATCGGCGTGGATTTTGATCCAAAACTTTTATTTTGGGTGAAACACCGGCGATAAAGATCATCTTAACAAAGACTAAAAATTTATGGAGTAGTAGCTACATGTCTGAGTTTATGTTTAATATATTATGTTTTAAATTTCGGATTTCGTGATTCGGGTTTACTTAGTCTTCGTCGACACAAATCTCGAAGATAGCAAACGCTCTATTTTAGAATGACCTTGGTTTACAGATGAGCTCGCGTATGCGCATATCAAAAAAATTATTCTGGTGGGCCGGCTTCAGCACCAGGGCGGCATCGGCACCGTGGCCGGACCCGCCGATGGCAATAATATCATTGCCGGTCAGGGCGCCGGCGTCTGCCGCCATCACAGCGACTTCTACCGCAACTTTGATGCCCTGGCCAAAGAGCCTTAACGTGTCAGCCATAATTAAGACCGGATACACGCCGGAATGCTTTTTGGCAATCGAGCGTTCAACACCGGAGAGTGCATGGCTGGCGGCGACGACCGTTATATCTTTACGCTGCAGGTCGGCTTTGACATCGGCGCTCATTGCATTTTTGAATGGCTCCTTAAATCCGCTATGGTAAGTTACGGCCGTTATGCGGCATCCGTCGAAAATTTCGATGGCCTGGTAAGCCGTAAAGCCTGTCGTTGATGCCACCACCACCTCGTTTATTGACAGTTCTTTTGCCCTTTGCGCGGCAAGCGTCAAGGTCTGGCCTGTGTTGTCTTTTCCGGGTCGGTCAAAATACATATCTGCCTCCTCCATTCCTTGTCGTAACAGCGGTTTGATGGTTCATGGGGCATCATATCGCAAATCACCAGCCAGTCAATAATTAGACGGTCTTAAATGTCGATGCGTCATTTGGGTCAGCTGGCAGGCAGCATGGCACCCACTGCCGGCAATCCCAGAGGGGGAACGGCGGATCGTTTGTAATTAAACTTTAGTGCAGGCTTAAAACTCCAGAATGTGCCTGGAAAGGAGGGATATACGGGCAGAGGATTCAGATATTAACCGCCGGCAAGTCAACCTTGCTTTGATTCATTTTGATAAGATTCAAGCAAATGCAGGTCATCAAACAGGAGCTCTTTGGGAGTGCTGTTGTTTTTCCCGTAGATTTCCATTACGGAGTCGGCAATCACACCGGCATAGATGCCGATCGGATATAGATTATCCGTCCGCAAAGCGTCAACCAGGGCGTCCTTGCCCTGTGAGATCGCCATTTTGATAATCTTGTCCTCATAGGATTCAATACACAG
>JBFFCW010000109.1:0-10140 GCA_041559695.1 Desulfobacterales bacterium | reverse complement strand
CGGTTCACCTTCACATTCCACATAAACCATCGCCACGGATTCGTCGGCCATACCGGCTGAAGAATAGATCGGCGGGCTGACCTTTATGAAACGGCTGACAGTTAACCCGGTTTCTTCGATCAATTCGCGCCGTGCGGCCTGCTCAACAGATTCACCGTTATCGACCAACCCGGCCGGGAATCCGTATTCATAATCTGCTAATGTCACCCGATACTCCCGGATGATGACCATTTTGTTCCTTACGGTGTGAAACGGTACAATCACCACGGCGTCCGGCCGATGGAAACCGCCGGTGATGCATTTGGGTTCATTTAGTCGGGAAGCCATTTGCCAGGACTTTTCATTTCCGGTTCTGGCGATATAGCGAACTTCAAACAAATTTAGCCACTTCTCGGCGGTCAGTTTTCTGGAACCTTTAATTTTCATCATGATGTTTTGGTTATCAATCAGGTTTAAACGGCAGCGCTCAGGACGGCACTTCACCTGTTTTGCGAAGCAGGTTGCGCCAGTCCGCTGCCACCATGCTTTGAATTTGTGAAATATCTTCCTCACCGAGGTGCTTAAAGCGCCCCTGGGTTTGTAAATAGTCTTCGACGCGACAGTCGCCTTTATAATTCCAGGTGTAACGCGTTCCGTCTTCGATTTCGTAGAGCGGAAAGATATTCGTCTGCACGGCCAGCCGGGCGATTTTAACGGACATGTCAGAGGGGGCGCCCCATCCGGTGGCACAGGAGGCAAAAATATGGATAAATCGAGAACCGCCCCTTGTTTCTTTTGCTTTTTTAAATTTGGCAATCAGGTCTTCCGGAAATGCGATGCTGGCGGTGGCTGCGTAAGGTATCCGATGGGCCGCCATGGTTTCCATGATGTTTTTCTTGCGGGTCTTTTTCCAGTCCTGGCCGGGGGTGGTGGTCGTGCGCACGCCGAATGGTGTTGAAGAGCTGCGCTGCACACCGGTATTCATATAGGCCTCGTTGTCGTAACATACAAAAATACAATCCTCGTTGCGTTCAACCGCGCCGCTAAGGGATTGAAAACCGATATCAAACGTCCCCCCATCACCGGCCCATGACAGCACCGTCGTTTCGCTGTCGCCTTTCATGTCTAAAGCCGCCCGGACACCGCTGGCCGCAGCACCGGCTGTTGCAAAGGCCGTGTGCAAAATCGGCACGTTTACCGCAGACTGCGGGTAAGGACCCACGATAATAGAAGCGCAGCTGGCCGGGATGACCATTATAATTTTTTCACCCAAAGCCTTCAGTGCAAACTTAATCGCAATCGCAGCGCCGCACCCGGGGCACCCCAGATGTCCCGGTTTAAAATAGTCTCGCTCGCTCGCATTTAGTTGTGCCATGATTCGACCGTCTCCTGATCCAACCCGATCCATAAGTTTTCGGCAGGGGGGCTATCCGAATTTTTGGTTTGCCAGTAAATATCTTCAATGGTTTCCGGGGTTACATCCCGTCCCCCGAGGCCGGCAATATATCCAAAGATTTGGGGCGGCGATTCAGCATTATACAGGGCGGCCCTGAGCTCCTGGGCAAAAATGCCCGAGGCGCCAAAAGAACAGTTGCGGTCAACCACCGCAACTTTCTGTTTGCCGCTGAGAACCTGTCGGGAAAAATCGATCGGAAAGGGGCGAAACATTTTCAATTTTAACAGGCCCGCTTTTTCACCCTGCGAGCGCAGACGATCCACCGCCTGGCGGCAGGTGCTGACGGTCGTCCCGGCCGCTACGAAAATAATTTCGGCGTCCTCGCACTGAACCGCTTCGGCAAGGTTGTGCCGGCGGCTAAAGATGGTCTCAAATTCTTCCGTAATGCGGTAAAAAATTTCAGGGACCTGTTCCATGGCCGTTTGGATATTGTAGCGCATTTCCATATAGGCCTGCGGGGCCACAAATTGATTAAAGGCGCCTGGATTGTCGGTATCAAGTTGAAAGCGGGGCAAAAATGGCGGCAGAAATTTATCCACCGTCTTCTGGCCGGGGATATCCACCGGTTCATAGGTGTGTGAAAGGAAAAAGGCGTCTAATACGACCATGACCGGCAGGTTGACCGATTCGGCCAGGCGGTAGGCGATCAGGGTTGTATCGAGGACATCCTGACTGTCCTCACAATACAGTTGAACCCAGCCGGTATCGCGCTGGCTGAGGCTGTCGGTTTGATCCAGCCATATGTTCCACCCCGGCCCCAGAGCGCGGTTGACATCCGCCATGACGATGGGCAGACGGGCACCCGATGCCCAGTGCAGGAGTTCATGCATATAGGCCAGACCGTGCGAAGAAGAAGCCGTAAAGGTTCGCACGCCGCTGCTGGCGGCACCGATGATTGCGGCCATAGCCGAGTGTTCGCTTTCGACACATATAAACCGGGCGTTGAGGGCCCCGTTGGCGCAGTGCTCTGATAGATCCTCCACAATATGGGTCTGCGGTGTAATGGGATAGGCTGCGATCACCTGAACCTTTGCCAGTCGCACCGCTTCCGAAACGGCCTGGCTGCCCTCGGCGACCTGTTTCATATGTTTTCCTCCTTCAGTGCCATGGCATTGCGGGGGCATTCTGCAACACAGAGGCCGCATCCTTTACAGTAATCCAGGTTGATGTATCGGTGCTCATCTTCCACCGTCACCGACATCTCGGGGCAATACAGACGGCAATAGTCACATGCATTGCAGATGCCGCAATTAAAGCAGCGCCGGGCTTCCTCCAGGGCCGCTTCCGTCGTAAGCGTGGATTCGACCGGCAAAAATGACTGAATTCGATCCCCGGGCGGCAATACGGGTGCGATCACCCGTGAAGCGCTAATAAAATAATGCGTGTTGATTTCGCTATAGGACACCCGATGCGGACTTCTATCTTTGCGCTCCTCGCCCAGATATATCGCCATGGAGACGGCCGGCCCGGGCCCGACCTGACAGCCGGTAACGGCTTGGTTGACGGCATCCCATCCGGATTTGAAGTAAGTGTCAAGGGCCATGGCGGCCTGTTTTCCGGAAGCGATGGCATCGGCGACGCTTTTAACCCGGTTGGTCAGATCCCCGCCATAGGCGATCGGTATGCCATCATTGCTTAATTTGCAGTGGCTGAGGTCCAGACACGCGGAATCGCCGGCGGATGCATGGTGCCAGGGCGCTTCCGGCTCAGCACCGATGGCGCTGAAGATATGGCCGACCTGAAGCGTTTCTGTCTTGTCACCGTCCGGGACCACCCGGGCCCTGCCTTCGATTTCCGTGGCGCTGGCCTTCATTTTCTGCAGCGTCACCACATATGGCGCCTGGCGGCCTGCGGAATCCTTGCCGGCGCCCTTAATGGCTATCGGTGTAAAAAGCGTTTTTAGTTTTACGCCCTCATCCAGGGCCATTTGCAGTTCAGGGCTGAAGGCCGGCATATCCTGTCGCCGCCGGCGGTATACAATCAGGGGGTCAATTCCAAGCCGTACCAGGGCGCGAGCCACGTCAATGGCGGTGTTGCCTCCGCCGATCACCGCCGCCGTGGGCCTTACATTTAGCGACATTTCCTGCTGGGCCCTTATGTCATAAAGAAATTGCAGCCCGTTGATTGCCATTTGCCCGCCTTCAATTTGCAGATCGATGGAACGGCCGTGGCCGCAACCAATAAAGACAGCGTCATATTGGGTTTTGAAGGCTTGCAGCATTTCAGCGGTGATGGGGGTGCGGCAATGTATGGTCACCCCCAGTTTCTCGATACGGCTGATTTCTTTTTGGAGGACATTGCGGGGCAAGCGATAGGTCGGTATGCCCCAGCGCAGAATGCCGCCGGGCTCAGGCTGTGCCTCGAATACCTCGCAACCAAATCCCAGACGAGCTAAAAAGTAGGCCGCCCCCAGGCCCGCCGGGCCCGATCCGGCAATGGCCACTTTTTTGCCATTGTCGGGAAGGGCCTCAATTTTCGGGGTCTCGCTGCTGCTGATCGCCGCGTCTCCTACAAATCTTTCCAGATGGTGAATCGCTACGGAATCATCCATCTGGCCGCGGTTGCAGGCGCCTTCGCAGTTATGAAAACAGACGCGGCCGCATACTGCGGGGAATGGATTTTCTTCTAATATCGTTTCCCAGGCTTGCTGAATCGATTTGCGGGATACGAGCATTTCGACTCGGCCGATATCTTCGCCCGCGGGGCAGGCGGCGGCGCATGGTGAAGTCTTTTCATCATAAAAGGGCCGGACATAACGCCAGGAACCGGTTTTATTGAGAGCCGTCGACGCAGATGAATGCGGCAAGAATAAAGGAATTTTCTTATGCGCAGTCTTATAATCTGTCATACTCACTCTATTTTTGCATAAGGCTTAAAATGGTTTACAGTCTGTTAATCACTTTTCATCAAACTGACCTGCTCGTAGGCTTCTCTGGAAGCCTGGATATTTTTATCGGGTTGGGTCGTAATTTCTGCTTGAATGGCTTCTGAAATGATATCCCATGGCGGCATGCCCATCATCCGGGCAAAAGCGCCAATCATGGCCGTGTTAATGATCGGATGCGTTCGGGTTCCCAGGCCGCATTTGACCGCAATCTGCGTGGCGTCAACAAAAGCCAGCCGATACCCTGAAAATGCGCCCAGCCTCGCCGGGGGTTCGGGGCTGTTCAACAGAATCCATCCGCCCGGCTTAAGCCCTTTGGTCACATCCACACCCTGCAGCAGTTTGGCGTCCTGGACAACCACATGATCCGGTGTGTATACATTGTTGCGCGTCAGGATTTTTTGTCTGTCGAGTCTTAAATACGCTTCAACCGGCGCACCCCGCCTTTCCACACCGAACAGCGGGAAGGTTTGAACTTCGTAGCCGGCTTTGAAAAATGCCTTTGCCAGCAGGATCGAGGCCACAACCGTGCCCTGGCCGCCGCGACCATGAAAACGGATTTCCTGCATTTTTTGTCTCTTTTTAATCAGGAGGGTGCCTCAAAGCGCCTGGTGCTGATCCAAGCGCTCCTCATATTATATTAAATCCGTATCCCTGTCAAAGTACCGTATCGGTTTTGCCGGAAGCTTAATCCGCAACGCAACCTGCTGATAGAATAGCGTTTACACTTATATATGGGGCTAAAGTTCCGCCCCCGATTTGCCGATAATCTATTGGTACCCGAATTTTGCATGAAAATAGATGAGAAGCTTTTATTGAGAAAATTAATCGGCTGATAACCATTTTTATTTCCAAAAGGTATAAATGGCCAATTTTATAAGCAGCGGGGACAATTCCGGTTCAGCATCCGATGGCTCTGGTTTTGATGAAAAGCGCTCCGGCAAAGATCGACGCACTCATCGGTTCCCGAAGCTGAAATATCTGTTGTTTGCAGGCAGGCGGGCCAGTGTCCGCCGCGAGGAAGATTGGCACGGTACGTTTTACTTTGATCGCTACAGCTCGAATATTTTTGCGGCGATTGTCCTCATCCTGCTGCTAAGCGTTCTCGACGCGCTGCTGACCCTGTATCTGATCGACCATGGCTCAACCGAACTGAACCCGGTCATGTCCTATTTCCTCAAATACGGCCCCTTTGTCTTTATGGGGGCAAAGTATTTTCTAACCTGTGTCGGAGTTGTCATTCTATTGTTATTTCGCAATACGCTGCGAAAAAGGTCGGTAGTTCACGCCCAGAACATTTTCTCCTATATTATCGGCGCCTTCACCACCGTAATCGTCTGGGAGCTTTGTTTGATCTTTTTTGTTGTTTCTGAGAACCGCATCAATTTTTGATCCGAACGAATTGCCACGAGAGCACCCAAAATCAAACACACGAAAATATAATAAATTTCTTGCGTTTGTACTTTCGTGTTTTCGTGGTTTTATTCATAGAATAGGGGTCCTGCCGTTGCAGTGCTTGACATTTGAAGCGCAAAGCCTATTATATGAAAAATTTTGTTTTTGGAGGATTCGGTTATGCCGATTTACGAATATCAGTGTAAGACCTGCTGTCACTGCTTTGAAGAACTTGTGCTGTCTTCCAATGATGCGAACCCCAAATGTCCTGAATGCCAATGCGGGGATGTCGAAAAGCTGATGTCGGCGGGTTGTGTGCGCCCCCAGGGAATTGCCACCGGTTCCGGCGGCTTTAATGGCCCGGCCTGCAAGCCTTCCGGCTGAGGGATCTAGTTTAACCGCTCCCCGGTCCGGGGAGAATAAAATGGTTTTAAAATCCCATGTCTTATTACTCCAGCTTCCGGTACCCCGTTTGAACTATGGGGTGCAGACCGGCAATATTCCCCTGGGCGCCGCCTGTCTCAAACAGACTGCCGCTATCCTGCCTGAGGTGCAGGTTGATATTTTGCCGGAAAGTGTTGCTTCCTATCTTGGCGACGCCGCTATCCTGGAAATACTCCTCGACCGTAAGCCCGATATTGTGGGCTTTACCATTTACTGCTGGAATCTGGCACGCTCACTTTATTTCGCAGAAAAATTAAAAGCGCACTATGCGCCGCGCATTATTTTTGGCGGATCTGAAATCACCCCGGACAACCATTCGATGCTCTCGGAGGCGGTCGATTTTTATGTCTATGGCGAAGGGGAGGCTATTTTTCTTAAACTCCTTGAGGATCCAGCAACCTGGGAAAAAAGAAGTTCGATGGAACCGGCCGGGGCACTATTCAAAAAAAGCCCGAGCCCCTATTTGCAGAATTTGCTGGAGCCCGAAATTGAAAATGTGATGCTTCTCGAAACCCAGCGGGGATGCCCTTACCGCTGCGGATACTGCTACTATAATAAATCCCATGACGGTCTGTCCTTTGCCGATGAAACCCATTTGCTGCAGGGCGTTCAATGGGCACTCGATCAGCGCGTCAAAGAGCTGTACCTGCTGGATCCTTCCCTTAATGCCCATCCCGGGCTTGAAGATCTGTTAAGAAAAATCAGCAAGTTAAACAAAAACCGGCACCTTAAAATTATCAGTGAAATTCGGGCAGAAGCCATCGATGAAAAATTGGCCGATCTGTTGGCAGCGGCGGGATTTTCCTGGTTTGAAATCGGCCTGCAAACCACCAACCCCCGGGCACTCAAGATCATGAACCGGCCCACCCACATAAAGCGATTTGCCCGGGGCGCAAAGCATTTAAAGCAAAGCGGCATCTTACCGGTAATTGATTTGATAGTGGGGCTGCCCGGCGATGACTTGCAGGGATTTAGCCATTCCGTCCAATTTTTGGCTGAAAACGATCTGGCGGATGACGTCCAGGTTTTTCCGCTGTCGGTTCTGCCGGGCACCGATTTTCGCTTAAACAGCCATGAACTGGGTTTGCAGTATGATAAATCGCCACCGTATGCGCTGATCGAAAACGCGACGTTTTCAGCCGATGATATGCTGCTGGCCTTTGATCATGCCGAAGTCCGCCTTGATGCTGTGTTATTCCCCATGCCGGATCTGGATGTTTCCTGGACATTCGGCAAAGAACGGTTGGGTGCATTTCCGGAAGATATCGCCGTCAGGATTGGAAATGGGCGGTTTATCGCCAAGCTCCAGCTGAATTCCGTACGGCCGCTTTCCGAGCTGGCCGTACTGGCAAAACGGCTGACGCAGCCCTATCAGATTTTTGTCCATCCCGGTCTGCCGGATCCCGACTTTATCAAACCGGCGCTAAAGGTTTTATCCGCAGCCAATCCGTTTACGCCCTTTGAGATTGTGTTTCTGGAACCCAAACAGGTGCCGGATACCCCATCGCTTCTGTCGGCCGCCAAGCTGCAGCGCCCGCATTTTTTGGATCAGGATTTGCGCTACCTCTTTTCCCGCGAAGGCAACCGTGCTGTCTTGTTTACGCTGGTTTCGCGGGATGCCGAATCGAGATTCAATCGTGATATGGAGCGTCAGGTCTTCTGGTGGCAGAAAAATCGGTTTCCGGAAATGACCGATCTATTGCAACTGACCGAGTTGGATGGAATTTTAATTGATGTTGCGGGGTCAATTGGTGAAACTGAGGCGTGGCAGGACCGGTTTGCCGGACACGCTGAAAATCTGCCGTTTATCAGTTTTGCGGACGTGCTGCTGCAAAGACGCTGGCTGGAGTTGACGATGCCCGATGATTATGTCAGCAAGGCCATGGACTGGGTCTGAGGTACTGTTTTTCATTAATAATGGATTCTACTCAAATCTTCCCTGAGCGAGCTTTGCGTGGACCTCATTGTGATCTTCCGCCGCCGGCGGCGGCTGAACCACGTGTAAGATTGTCAGTTCTGTCAGGGCCTTAACCCCTCTTTTTGCGCCCCTAGGGATGATGATTAAATCGTCTTTTGCGGCAGTCAAGCGTTGATCCCCAGCCACAACCGCTGCCTCTCCTTCGAGGATATACAAAACCAGGTCGACTCCCGGCGTGTGAACAGGAATAAACTGGCCTTTTTTAAAGTACGCCAGAACAACCTTAATTTCGCTGCTCTGGTATACAACGTTGGGCGCAAAATTTTTTTCGCCAAAGGACTTTAATTCTTTCGCGTTTACTCTAACGATTTCAGCCATTATTAACTCCTTTCCCCGGCATCTCACCGAATACGATCTCCGCAATCCTCGAGAATCAGCGATATCAAACGTGGCGGTCAAATCATAAACAACAGCAGGCCTAAAGTTATAACGAAACCGGATACACCGAATGCCACAAGAACCTGATCTTTAACAGAGAAAAAACCATCACCTGCAACTTGGAGAGAAAGCTTTACCTCATCGGCAATTGATTCCAGATGAGGTCGAGGCAACCCCGTCACCTCCTGTAATGCATCCAGTGTGTATTGGGTCTTTTTCAGATTCTGATGTTTCTGCCGCAAGCTGTCCGCGCGTTCAAAGGCGCGCCTTCGAATTTCCTTTCGGATCTTTGCTTCTAATTTACGATTCACTTTTCCTCCTTTTTTTAAAAGTTAGCGGACGAAAATCAGGGCCGCATGTCTCCGCAAACGGTTTTTGCTTTGACGGCTTATAACATATATGATTAGTATCTTTCAGTGTGGTTTCAAGTCAATAAAAGGTTTAATTGAGATAGGACTCAGAGAAATTCGGCGGCATCTTCAAAGGGAGCGGCAATCGGCTATGCGGCGTTTTCGAAAACAGAAGCGCTTAAATTCGATGGCTTCACCCGGCAGACAGGGCTTTATCGTTGTGCTCGATCATTGATTTAAAACAAGCGGGAGTGGCTTCCAGCCACGAATCATACGCTCCGCTTTTGAAGCGAATTGTGCCTTGCTCTCGAACATGATCTGAGGCGATGAAGCCACTTTCATATTTTTAAATAGAATGGGCCGTTTCGGGTTTACTCAACCAGAAATCGGCCCATTTCTTGTTTTCGGATTTAACGGCTTTATAATTCGATTGATTCCCCGGGGTTCATTACGGTTGCTTTTGCGGCGGTTTCCTTTTGTACCTGTGCTGCCCAGGCGTTGGGATCCTGCTTGATGACGTCAAACGTGTTGTAGTGAATCGGAACCACCTGAGCAGGCTCGATCAGTTTGACTGCCCGCAAGGCATCTTCAGGGCCCATGGTGAAGTTATCCCCGATGGGTAAAATCGCCAGATCGATTCCTTCCTCACCGATCAGCTTCATGTCATAGAAAAGGCCGGTGTCACAGGCGTGATAGATTTTTTTGCCTTCAATGTAGAACAAAAAACCGCAGGGGTTTCCACCGTAGGATCCGTCCGGCAGCGCCGATCCGTGTTGGGCGATGGTCAGCTTGACCCTTCCCCAGGGATAATCGAAGCCGCCGCCGATGTGCTGTGGATGCGTATTTTCGACCCCCTGGTTTGCCAGCCAGGTCTGGATCTCATAGTTTGAGATCACGGTGGCATGGGTCCGATTGGCGATGCTTACGGTATCACCCACATGATCACCATGTCCGTGAGATACCAGGATATAATCCGCTTGAATCTCATCGGCCTTGCCGGATGCCAGGGGATTGTCATTGAGGAAGGGGTCAGTTAGCAAACGGGTTTGACGGGTTTCGATTAGAAAACAGGCATGACTGTACCAGGTTATTTTGATGGCCATCTTGCATCTCCTCTTTAAATAAAAGGTTGATGAAATCGTAAAAAGTCGAATTCATCAAGTGTTTGGTGTTTCGTGTTTGGTGTTAGGTCTGAAATAGATGATGCTATATCGGTATGTTAGAATACTAAACACCAAACACCAAATACAAAACACACTCGTAAAAAGGATGCTTT
>JBFFCW010000108.1:0-10150 GCA_041559695.1 Desulfobacterales bacterium | reverse complement strand
CCATGCAGCAAACGGTGCGCGCAAATTATGATAGTGAGATGCATGACCAGCATCTCGTTGTAAAGAAAAGCGATCAAATTCGAGAGAAACGGCCCGTTGAAAAAACGGAAGACAGTTCCAAATCGGAAATGAATTTAAAACAAGAAGAAGAGACGACTCGTAAAAACAAGATGGAAGATAATGGCGAGATCGTAGTCGAGGAGTATAACGAAAACGGGGAAATCGTCCGTATAACGCCCCCCGGATACGTAATGGACAGTCAACTGGCTTAGTTAGTCATTCAGCAGTATCTGCCATTGTATTGACAACAGCAGTACGCTAACCGGTCGAATAATCATATTTAAGCCGGGTCAATCCACCCCTTTGGGGGTGATTGGCACCCGTATATCATGACACCCCTGCCCTTTAGATCCCGCGGTTCACGTATTCTAACATTCAAGCCCTGGTCCTGTGCATCGGTCAGAGATCAGCAGCTTTACCCTGGTCGAATGCCTGGAATGCTGGAATATTGGAATACTGGGTTTGGCGGAATGAAATCCACTTTTATATCGCTGGCCCTCATTATAAGTTAAAATCCGGGCATCATCCGCTTTTCATACCCAATATTCCATTTTTCCAAGGTTCCATTATTCCACGAATAACCGACGGCAAAGACCTCCCCTCTGAGTGAAATCAAAGCCCACGCTGTCGGAAAGGGTTTTTGACCTTTTCACCAGGTTTTGCGAATCTTAACCCCGTTTTTTGCCAGAAAGGACTTGATTTCGGTTATGGTATAGGTCCCATAATGGACCATAGAAGCAATCAAGGCCGCATCGGCTCTGGCCTCGGTGAGCACCGCACGCAGATGTTCGGGTGTGCCGGCGCCGCCTGAGGCAATCACGGGAATATCGACATTTTCAGAAATCATCGCCGTCAAATTCAGTTCATATCCGTCTTTGGTTCCGTCCGCATCCATTGAATTCAAACAGATCTCCCCGGCACCGAGTCTTTGGGCCTCATTCGCCCAATTCAAGGCATCAATCCCCATGGGCGTTCTTCCGCCGTTGATGTAAATCTCATATCCCGACGGTGTTTTATCATTCTCGCCCACGAATTTGACATCCATGCCCAGAACAATACACTGACTACCGAATGCTTTGGCTCCCTGGGCGATGATGTCGGGATTTTTCAGTGCCGCACTATTGACGCTAACCTTCTCGGCGCCGGCCAGCAGCACATTTCGCATGTCCTCGACCGTCCGAATTCCGCCCCCGACAGAAAAAGGGATAAATATCGTTTCTGCCACCCGTTTGACGATGTCCAGCATTATATCCCTTTTTTCATAGGATGCCGTGATGTCATAAAAAACAATTTCATCGGCTCCGGCTTCGTAATAGAGCCGGGCCATGTCAACCGGATCACCAATGTCCACATTATTTTTGAACTTGATGCCTTTGGTGGTCTTACCTTCTCGCACATCCAGACAGGGTATGATTCGTTTGCTCAGCATAATTCATCCTTCAATCGAAACAAGATTATGAATTGATTTTGAGACCATTGGGTTCGTTATAATTGGAAGTGCCGAATCCGGTTGGTCCGCCTCCGGCGGATTGAGCCAGTTGTGCCCGTAAAAGTTGAAAATATCTGATCTAATTTTTTAACCGGAAACGGGCCAACGGGCTAAACTTGCCTGGGTGTCCATTTGCAAAAATTGTCCAGTATCTTCAATCCGGGCCGTCCGCTTTTTTCAAGGTGAAATTGAGTCGCAAATAAATTATTCAACCCGACAACCGAGGCAAACGAAATTCCATAATCCGTCATGGCAATCACGGTTTCGGCGTCTTGCGGGTCCGGATAATAGCTGTGCACAAAATAAAACTCATCATCCGCTCCCAAACCGGAAAGCAGCGGATGGGATTGTTCTATGCGAATGCCATTCCATCCCATGTGCGGAATTTTTAGTTTTTGATTATTCGCTGATAGGTGAACGGGCGCAAATGCACGGACGGTTCCGCCTAAAATTCCCAGGCACGAAGTGGAATTTTCTTCGCTGTGCGCCAGAATAATCTGCGAGCCCAGGCAAATACCCAGAATGGGTTTCCCTTCGGCAAATGCTTCTTTGATGACGACATCCAGCCCTGAGTGCTGCAAACTTTCCATTGCCGCTCCAGCGGCACCCACTCCTGGAAAAATAATCCGTTGCGCCGCTTGAATCTCCTTGACATCCTTGGTGATCGCACATGCATATCCAAGATGGGAAACCGCCCGGAATACACTCGTCAGATTACCGGCATCATAGTCAATAATTGCAATCATTTTTCAGAAACCTCTTTTTCCATCTGCCTGAACCGCTTTTCAAACGTTTTAACTGCACCCGACAGGGCGGTTTCAGGGTGGATTTTTAAGAGCCGTGCCAGATTAACCAGAGAGAACAACAAGATTCCGAAATTATTAGCAATTCGATCTGATGGGGCGTTCTTTATACTGTTTTTTAACTGATCGAATTCAGAATCCAGCTTATCCAGCAGGCTTTGACGATCTTCTCCGTCAAAGCCGCACTGCGCCGTGCGTTCACCAATGCGGTAGGCTCGCATCAAAGCCGGCAGCTTTATGGGCACCGAATCCAGAACCGATTCTTTTTTAGACTGTTTTTTTTCATTCTGCTTTATTTGATACCAATTTTGCCTGATCTCATCGGTATTATCAACCCGGGTGGTACCAAACACATGGGGATGGCGCCGGATCATCTTTTCAGTGATGTCCCGGGCAACGTCGTAAACCGAAAAGTCCCCCGTTTCTTGAAACAATCGAGTGATAAAAACGATATGAAATAAAACATCCCCGAGCTCTTCACGCACCTCTTCAACACAATCGGACTCAATGGCATCGGCCAGCTCATACATTTCCTCTATCAGATAGATGAGCATGGTTTTTGGGGTTTGCTTTTTGTCCCAGGGGCATCCGGGCTCTCCCCGCAAGGATTCAACCAGCTCGATCAGGGCTTTTATAGAATCCTTTTCTGATTTTATTTTGGAATTTTCCACGCTTTTTTAAATTCGCCGAGTTTGCTGAAAAAGTCTTTCTTCATCTCCGGAGAGACAAGGTTGACCATTTTTTCAGAGATCCAGATGACATGTGGGGCGAGAACCGACTTTTTGATTAGCGGAGCACCTTTGGGAAGAAAAGTGGTGAGAATGATAAACAATACCGTGATAATTAAAATACCTTTGATCAATCCAAATCCGACACCACAGATGCGATCGACCCAGCCTAAAAAAGCCACATTCAGCAGATATTTAATGACAATCCCTATAATACTAATGATGATGAGAACGATGCAGAAAATAATCAGAAAACTCAAAATATTCAGATATGAAGTATTTATTATCAAACCGGAAAACAATTTTGCCGCCATCGGGTAATATGAATAGGCCGCATAAAAGCCGCCCAGAACGCCTATAATGGATGAGGCTTCTTTGACCAAACCTCTGAAGAGGCCTCGGATGATGCTATAACCTAATACAATTATTATAAAAATATCAAATGGGTTCATTTAATCAACTGAACGGCTCCAAATCTGTTGATCTCGTGCTGCGCCTGCCCCGATCACCTGACCAGGGCTACGAGTCCAAATTGCAACCGTTTCAGCCGGTTGAAGTAACAGAGCATATGAGGTGAGTCAAGGTATTTTTGCCGGGCAAAATGAGCTTCTGATTTGTATTTTGAACCAATTTCGGTCTAAAATAGAAAGGTTCTTGCAATCATTTTAGGTTGTGATAGGAAATAAAGCCCCCGAGATGAAAACTGCATGCACCGGTTTCGGTTAAGGCCCGGGGACATTATTATAACCAATTTGATCGTAAACAAAATGAATGACATTTCGGACAACAAACCCATCACGGTTGATTTTTCGGATATTGAAATGGCCAGGCAGTTGTTTGGGGAACACAACGCCAATTTGCAGCGAATCGCCGAGGCTACGGAAAGCACCGTGAACGCACGCGGCGCTACGGTATTTATTCAAGGAGACAGCATTGCCGGGCGCCTGGCACAAAACGTGCTCCAACAGTTGTATGACCTGATTAAGGAAGGGTACCCCATTCACCCCAATGACATTGATTATGCGGTCCGGGTGCTCAGCGGAAACGACCGTGCCGATTTGAAAAAGATATTTTTAGACACCGTCTTCATCACTTCAAAAAAAACAACCATTACCCCTAAAAGTCCGACGCAGAAGGAATATATTGATGCCATTCGAAAATATGATATAGTTTTCGGAATCGGTCCGGCAGGCACCGGAAAAACCTACCTGGCCATGGCAATGGCGGTTTCAGCCCTTACAAAAGGACTTGTTGACCGCATTATCCTGACACGCCCGGCAGTAGAAGCCGGCGAAGAACTGGGATTTTTACCCGGAGATCTGGCAGAAAAGGTAGACCCGTATTTGAGGCCCCTATATGACGCGCTTCACGATATGATGCGCTTTGAGAAGGCCACGAATCTGATGCAAAAAGGCGTCATCGAGGTAGCGCCGCTCGCATTCATGCGGGGTCGCACTTTAAATGATTCTTTTATTATTCTGGATGAGGCTCAAAACACGACTCCGGAACAGATGAAAATGTTCCTGACCCGCACTGGATACAATTCAAAAGCGGTCATCACCGGAGACATCACCCAGATAGACCTTCCGGCCGAAAGAATATCAGGGTTGATTCAAGCCAAAAATATCCTTCAGGGAATTGAAGGCATCAAATTTGTTTATTTTTCCAAATTGGATGTTGTCCGGCACAGACTCGTGCAGGACATCATCAAGGCTTATGAGGAATTTGAGGACAGCAAGAAGCAGTAACATAATGCCGCCGCTGGGAAGCATCAGCGGTAAAGTGCGGTGCCAACATACATCGGCAGTGTGTTCGCCGTTAACCGTCGCAGGATGTCTATGAATTTCGAAAAAAGCAGAGAATCGATAAACAAGCTTTTGGAAAATAATACCCGAATTCGGTGGGGAATTCTGGTGCTGTCGGCCATCCTTTTTATCATCATTTTATACCCCAGTCTCGTCATCACCAAACACCGGTATAACGTGGGAGATGTGGTCGAGCGCGATATCAAAGCCGCCAAGGATTTCTTTATCGAAGACCAGGCGGCAACCGACAAAAAGCGCCAGCAGGCCGTGGCAGACGTGCTAACGGTTTACGATTTCGATGCCAATCTTGCCAATACCCTAAAGCGCAATGTGGAGCAGGCCTTTGGTGATTTAAGATCAGTGATTGAACAATACCAAAACAGCCTGCTCAAGGAATGGGAAACCCAATCCGAGCTTGAGCCAATCGAATCGCAAGATCCGAAACCATCCCTGCAGCAACTGATCCGGCAAAAACAGGAACTATTTGAAGAAACAATCGGCATTCGCGTCAGCCAGGGCGCCTATCAAGCCCTTGCCAAAGAAGGTTTTTCAATTAACATTGCCAAACTTATCAATAAGATTTTAGCCGCTATTTTAAACAACGGCGTGGTGACCAACAAAGAAATCCTGCTAAAGGAACTGGACAAAGGCATCATCCTAAGAGATGTCGCTACCAAAAAAGAAAGGATCGCGGGCAACTTAAATCAATTTTACGGACTGAATCAGGCAAAAGCCATCGTCCGCACCATTGGCCAAGCCGACTTACAGGACCTGGATTATACGCTTAAAAATCTAGTTGTGGACTTTGTCCAGGAGCTCATCCAACCCAATATCACCTTAAACCGCAGCGAAACCCAGGAACGCCAGAACAAAATTGCAGGAGAAATAAAGCCGGTTTTATATAAAATCAAGGCCGGGGAAATGCTTCTGAGAGAAGGCGCCCGGGTGACCGAACTTGATTTGTTAAAATTCGAGGCGCTGCAGTCCCAGACCAAAAAAGAGCAGATATTGCTCAGCAGCCTTGGCGCAGCCCTACTGCTGGTTTGCCTTCTGATTACCACCTACATTTTGCATCTCAACGTTCAGGGCCCGATGGCCAACTATCATAACAAAAACTTGCTTCTGATTGCCTGTTTGACCCTGACCTTTTTCTTCCTGGCAGAGATCTCTGCATCTTTTTCCGGTTTGCTCACGCACAATTCGCCGGTGTCCATACCGGGCGCGTCAATTTATTTCGGTATCCCCCTGGCTTCGGGGGCGATGATTATCTGCCTGTTTTTAGGACTTGCAGTCGCCGTTCCCATGGCGATGGTGCTGGCCATCGGTTTTGCTTTCATTTTTCAAAACAGCTTTGAAATGTTTATTTATTTTCTGGTTAGCGGTACGATGGCGGCTTACTGGCTGCGAAGTTGCCGTGAAAGGAAAGTGTTCATCATCGCAGGTACGAAGCTTGGATTGCTAAACATCGTGCTGGCTACCGCAATCCATCTTTATATGGGGGAATTATCAACTTCCAAACTCATCTGGGATTGGGCTTTCGCCTTTATGGGGGGTGTTGTGGCTGGAATCCTCACGGCCGGTATTGTTCCATTGGTCGAAATTGCTTTTGACTATACAACGGATATCACCCTCCTTGAGCTTGCCCAGCTGGACCGGCCGATCATGCAACGGTTGATGATCGAAGCGCCCGGCACCTACCACCATTCGGTAATTGTCGGCTCGCTGGTTGAAGCCGCGGCGACGCAAATCGGAGCCAACCCGCTGCTGGCAAAAGTTTGCGGGTACTATCATGATATTGGCAAAATAAGAAAACCCCTTTACTTCATTGAAAACCAGACCGAAGGCCGAAACAAGCATGATAAGCTGGCCCCTTCCATGTCGGGCCTGATCTTGATCGCCCACATCAAGGACGGCGTTGAAACCGCCAGGGAAAATAAGCTGGGTCAGGTGATCATCGATACCATCCGGCAACACCATGGCACCAGTATCATTAAATTTTTCTACGAAAAGGCCAAACAAAAAAAAGGTGAGGATTCCGTCAACATAGACGATTTCAGATACCCGGGCCCTAAGCCTCAAACCAAAGAGGCCGGTCTCGTTATGCTGGCGGATGTGGTTGAGGCGGCTTCACGAACTTTGGACAACCCGACCCCTTCACGAATTCAGGGGCTGGTCCAGAAACTGATCAACCAGATCTTCTCAGACGGCCAATTGGACTCCTGTGAACTGACGCTGAAAGACCTCCATAATATTGCAAAAAGTTTTAACAAAATTTTGTACGGCATCCATCATCACCGCATCGAATATAGTGAAAGCCGGGCAACGGGAAACGGAAATGATAAAGGAAAATTGAAGAATGGAAGTTCAGATCGGCAACAGGCAAGACAACCACAGGATCTCAAGCAAGAAGATTCGGCAAACGGCGAGCGTCATCTTAAGCGCCTTGGGTTATCCTGACGCAGAACTTTCCATTCTTATTGTTGACGATCAACAGATTGGGCAACTTAACCGCCAATATCTTAACCGCAAAGGCCCGACAAATGTGATTGCCTTTTGCATGCGCCAGGGCCAATTCTCAGACATCGCTCCCAACCTTCTGGGCGATATTGTAATTTCAGCCGACACCGCGCAGCGCGAAGCGCACAGTGCCGGTATCAGCATGCAAGAGCGCTTTGATCAGCTTCTCATTCACGGAACGTTGCACCTTCTGGGCTATGACCATGAGAATACCGAAGACGAAGCCCTAAAAATGGAAGAAAAAGCAGCCGAATTGTTACAATTACTTGAATATCAGACAAAATAATCCTTCTTAAAAACTCTATGCGCTCGTCAAAAGTCAGAAAGGCAGGTTTTTTAGGCGTGTGTTTTGTGTTTGGTGTTTGGTGTTTCGCATTTTAACAGATGATATCGTTTCATCCGCGTTAAACGAAACACAAAACACTCAACACTTGATGAATTCGACTTTTTACGAATTCATCAATTTTGAAACGCTCAGCATCGGTAAAAGGAGGGGGTCTATATGTCCGGTTTAGCAGTTAAGATAGATCACGTGGCTGCTTTGCGGGAAGCCAAGAAAAGTTCGTTTCCCGATCCGGTGGCAGCCGCGGTACTGGCCGAACTGGCAGGCGCCGATGGTATCGTTGTCCATTTGCGGGAAGACCGGCGGGATATCAGTGACCGCGATGTTCGAATCCTGCGGCAAACCATACAAAGCAAGCTGATCCTGGAAATGGCCTCAACCACCGAAATGGTGGGCATGGCCCTGGATATCAAGCCGGATCATGTAACCCTGGTGCCCGAAAAGCGGGAAGAATTCAGCACCGGTGGCGGTCTGGACCTCGTTGTCCATAAAGAGGAAATAAGGGAAACCGTCGATACCCTGCAGAACAGCGGCATCCCCGTGGGTATTTTAATCGATCCGGAACCCGAACAGCTCAAGCAGGCCCATCGAACCAATGCCGGAATTGTCGAAATACATACCGGTACCTATTGCGAGGCCAAGACGACCCGAACCCGACATCGTGCATTTTTAAAGATTGTTGATGCCGTCAAACTGGCACACAAACTCAAACTCAATGTTAAAGCCGGGCGCAGACTATGCTACAAGAGTATCAAGGCCTTCAGCGGCCTCGAAGAAATTGATGAATTCAGCATCGGCCACAGTATCGTTTCACGGGCGGTATTGACGGGAATGGAGAAGGCCGTCACAGACATGATTAGTCTGATCCGGGCCCTTTGAATCTGCTGGCGCCGAACCTGAAACAAAATCGATTTTTCACCACGGAATCACGAAAGAATAAAAACACGAAAAAGAAAATAAGGAGGTCTCGTGTTTTCCTATTTTCGAGTTTTCGTGGTCATTTTATAATTTTGTATGCTGGCACATTTCTCATTTAGAAGATTTACGGTAATGCACCGCTTTCATTATGGGAGCCCCAGATGATTCTGGTCACCGCCGCTGAAATGCAGGAAATGGATCGTCAGGCGATCGAAACTCACGGCATTCCGGGCGTGGAGCTTATGGAAAATGCCGGACGCGGTGCCACAGAGGTGCTGCTCGCTCAGTTTGCCGGCACGATTAAAACTGGTGTGGCTATTATTTGCGGCAAAGGAAACAATGGCGGCGACGGCTTTGTTATTGCCCGATATCTGGCTGACCGGCGCATTGATGTGACCGTCTATCTACTGGCGAAAGCCACTCAAGTAAAAGGCGATGCCGCCGCCAACCTGAAGCGTTTAGCTGCGCTTAAGGTCCCGGTCATTGAAATTCCGGATGCAGATTCGTTTTCAAAAATAAAATCCGACTTCTGCCGTTTCGATCTCCTGGTCGATGCCATTCTGGGCACCGGACTCACATCTGATGTCAGAGGCTTTTTTAAAACCGTTATCAATTTTATCAACGACCTTAACCGCAGCGGCATGCCGGTGTTTGCTGTGGACATGCCATCGGGTTTAAACTCGGATACGGGCCAGCCCTGCGGTACGTGTATCCGTGCACAGGCAACGGCGACCTTCGCCCTGGCAAAAATCGGTCATTATACCTATCCGGGTGCCGACTATACCGGCAAGCTGCAGATTATCGATATTGGAATTCCGGCCCCTGTCGTAGAAGCGGTCGACCCGCAGCAATATTTGCTCACTGCCGAACGCATCCGTGCCGCACTTCCGCTTCGATCTGCGGACACACACAAGGGGCAATGCGGACATCTGCTGGTTGTCGCCGGTTCAACCGGAAAAACCGGTGCAGCCGCCATGACGGCCGTTTCGGCCATGCGCGCCGGCGCCGGGCTGGTGACCCTGGGAATTGCCGAAAGCCTGAATCCAATCATCGAGACTCATGTACTGGAAGTCATGACCGCGCCTATACCGGAATGCCGATACGGCATTCTCGCAGGCAGCGCCATTGACGATATAACGAAGCTGGCCGGCGGTAAAAGCTGCCTGGCAATCGGGCCTGGTATCGGCCAGGCTGAAGAAACCCGAAGCCTGGTAAAACAAATTATCAGCCAAATAAACACCCCTATGGTCATCGATGCCGACGGTCTCAACAACATCGCCGGTCAGACGCAACTGCTAAAGAAGCGAAAAGCGCCGACTGTTCTGACCCCGCATCCCGGAGAAATGGCGCGGCTGATCGAAACCTCTGCAACAGTGGTGCAACAGAACCGGCTGGCCTGTGCCCGGGATTTTGCATCGAATTTCGGTGTGCACGTGGTTTTAAAGGGCGCTGCAACCGTGATTGCGCACCCCGACGGCAGTGCCTAT
>JBFFCW010000107.1:0-10186 GCA_041559695.1 Desulfobacterales bacterium | reverse complement strand
TAATGACTTCCTTGGTGGAATGGGCCACAATTCCTTTGGGTTCAGGATAAAGGACCTCGATTGTGGATTTACCGCTGTATGGCGCCGGGTCTTCCACAATGATATTTTGAAAATTGGTTTCTTCGATCGTCAAAATGCCTTCCAAAAGGCTGATCAGATCGGGATATCGAAGAAGCGCTTCCGCCGCGTCCAGGCTGATCTCCAGCCCGAAGGCGTCTCTAACATACGCTGTCAGTTCCTGCCCTCCGGGAATCTTTTGTTTTTGGAGAAATGAGACCTCTTTTATAAGGCCATCCATTCGTGTTTTTATGATCCCTGCAATACCTGGGCGATACCTGTACAGCGGAACATATTGGGAAAGGGCGATATCCCGCCTGCCCTTGAGGGCCTTATCCTGGTCGAAAGTAAAGAATCCCTGTGACCGAACGGAAAAAGGAATAACCGTACCTATTTTGGGCGGCACGGCGATGAAATAGACATGCTCAGCATAACACGCAAGTAAGGTTGTGAGCATGAGGATGCTGTTGAGGAACAGTCTCATTTTGACTTCAGTTTATTGTGATTTTTTCTCCCCCGTCCGCCTGCTGGAACACATTGGAAATTTATCCGCCTCTGGAGGATTTATCCGCCTCTGGAGGATTTATCCGCCTCTGGAGGATTTATCCGCCTCTGGAGGATTTATCCGCCTCTGGAGGATCCCGTCTCAACGGAGCGGCGGGGAGCGTTATTTTTCAGTTTATGGTCGACCTTAACACCACATAATCAAGGCCATCAAAGCGCTCTCTTTTATTCAATCAAATCGATGAACATGATGCCGCTTTATGAACGCGGATAAAGCAAAAAGAAAAACGTGTGTTCCGCTCTCAAATTCTCAGCAACACAGGTAACCGCATGGGAGCCGATAATCCTTTGACCTTAAATAATCGTGGCGAACAGGTTTGTCAACCTGCAAAAATCGTAAAATTACGCCGAATTTAAAAGATTTTATCGCGTTTTTCAGAATAACGCTCTGTTTTAAAGATGGAATATGGAATATCGGTCAAAACTCCGATGGAATCATCATTCAGCAAAGGACAGCATGATACGGGCATCCGCCACTACACATTTTTCCGGAGAGCACATTACCGGGTTCAGATCGATGGATGAGATATAAGGCACCGTTTCTATGACAAATTCCGAGAAACTCATCAGGGTGCGGGTCAGCGCGGGAAGGTTCACGGCTTCACTGCCCCGGTATCCTGAAAGCAATCGGCCGGCCTTGAGGCTTTTGATCATGGAGTCCACATCTTCCGGCACCAGAGGTGCCATCCGCAAACTCATGTCTTTGTAGATCTCCACGCCGGTGCCGCCGATTCCCAACATCACCACCGGCCCGAATTGTTCATCGATTTTAGCCCCGATGATCAGCTCCACACCGGCAACCATTTCCTCGATCAACATCTCTTCAAAGCCTTCCATTTGACGAAAACGGTCAAATACGTCGGCCAGTTCTTCATGGCTGTCAATCCCCGTTTTCACACCGCCGTAATCGGATTTGTGGAGAATTCGGGGGGATACCACCTTGGCTGCCAGAGGAAAGCCGAGCGTCTGAACGGCAGATCGTATCCGGTCGGGATCACGGACGGTGGTGAAGCGCGGAACGGAAATACCTTTGGCGGCCAACAGCCGCTTGGCGTCGGGCTCCAAGACCCATCCCCGCTCCCGGGATGAATTCAAAACGGTTTTTATCTCGCGTTTCAGCACGGCCGGCACCTCCGAAGGGCCTCTACCATCAACACCGCCCCTTCGATGGACGGGGATACCGGGACCCCGTTGAATTCAAATCCCTCGATGAGCATGCGGTACTTGTCCAGATGGGGCACATAGGCGAAAAGCGGTTTGTTGTTTCGGCTGCATACCTGGCTCAGACGCGCGCCGAGATCAGAGGTGATCCCCGGCGAATAGGGCAGCAGCAGCATGATGATGCAATCGAGCTCCGGAACCCGGCTTAAAAATTCGGCGGCGGTCACAAAATCATTGTCTGTGGCACTGCCGGTAAGATCGATGGGATTTGCCAGAGATGCTATGGGCCGAACACTGGCGGACAACGCTTTACGAATTTTGGCTTGACGTTCCGAATCCAGGTTGGGAATGGACACGCCGAATCGGCCGCAGGTGTCAACTGCCAGAGCTCCGTGCCCGCCGCTGCCGCTGATAATCCCTACCCTGCCGGCGATGGAACGCGGATAACAGCTCAATGCCTCACAAAAAGAGACCAGCTCGAATTCGTTTTTGGCTTCAACAATGCCGTGCTGGGACAAAACAGCCGAAAACACTTCATAATCTCCGGCCATAGAGGCGGTATGGCTGGAAACCGCCCGCATGCCCTCGCTGGTTTTTCCGGCTTTTAAAACGATCACCGGCTTGCCGCACTGCCGGGCAGCCAAAACAAACTCCCGTCCTTCGCCGTGGGAAAAGCCCTCGATATAAAATGCGATCACGCGGGTTTCCGGATCATCGGCAAAATGCCTGAGAAAATCCATTTCGCGAATAATCGCCTTGTTGCCGATGCTCACCCCCACAGACAGGCCCACTCCCTGGTCGGCGAATTTGGCCATCTGGTCGACCAGAACACCGCCGCTCTGACTCACCAAAGCGACCTTGCCGGATTCGGGCCGGACCATGCGCTCACTGGGGATAAAAAAGGTGTCGATTCGGCCGGGAACATAAATCCCCAGACAATTCGGACCGATAAAGGGGAAATTGCTCTGGCGGGCCATGTCGGTCAAACGATCCTGCAATTCCCGTCGACCGACCTCGGCAAATCCCCCGGAAATAATCGTTGCCCCTCCGGCGCCTGCACGAATACAGGCGTCGAGGATATCCGGCGTATGCTCGGCCCGAACCGCAACAATCGCCAGATCGACCTTTTGTGGAATGGCGTCAATGCCGGTATACACATTTTGACCGAGAAGGGTGCCGCCGCGTGGATTGACCGGAAATACATCCACCGGATAGCGCAGATGGATTTTGTTGAAAATGACATTGGCCGGGTGGCGGTCTCTATCTAAAGAGACACCAATGACCGCTACGGAGCGGGGTTGAAAAAGAGGCTGGAAATTCCAGGGGCCGTGTTGGGATTTCAATTTGGGATATTCACAGGTTGAAGATGGGTTGCGTGTTTCCACTGGTTTTCTCCGAATCCTGTACCCTTGACCGGCCAAAGCGCTTTCCGGCTTTTAGGCCGAAGAATCGATGTCTTACGGGCTGTTGCCCAAACGAAAATCTCTTTGAGCGCATTAGAGCCGACGAAAAGTGATTTGATCAACAGCATGTGTAAATGTAAATTCAGATACGAGTCATCTCAAAATACACCTGACGCTCATTCAGTGTATAACGCTATCACACCACACTGTCTCAACGCAAGTTGAAGTTCCTCACAAAAAACGTGCATAAAGCACGGGGAAAGACCGCCGTATTTCAATTGCACGTGCTGTCCTTGTTCAACGGGCCTTTTTGCGTAGCGCATCGTTCAGCCGTTTGTCTCTGTTGTATATATCGGGCCGGAACTGAAGTTTTCCGTTGGAATCGACAAATACCGTCCAATAGAGAAGATGAACGGGTATGGGGTCGGGCAATTGTATGGTCCGCTCTTCTCCCTTTTCTAAAGCAGCCTGGATTGCATCCGGAAGCCACTTGGGGTCCGGGTTCAAAAGATAAGCTGCCAGTTCCAGTGGTTTTTCAATGCGAATGCATCCGGAACTAAAGGTCCGGGAGGTTTTGTCAAAAAGTGTTCTGGAGGGTGTATCGTGAATATAGATATTAAATCGGTTGGGAAACATAAACTTTATACGTCCCAAAGCATTCCGAAGGCCGGGATCCTGGCGCAACCGAAAGGTAAAGGTTTTGGGGGTAACCGCCGACCAATTCACTGTTTTGGGATCGATCTCCTTGGCTTCGGCACCCCAGCCCTGAAAAACCCTTATGTTTTCCTTTGCAAAGTATTCCGGATCTTTGCGAATCAATGGCAGTTTGTCTTTTACGGCAATCGTGGGTGGAACCTGCCAGGACGGATTTAGGACCAGATAGGTGATTTTGTCGCTGAATACCGGAGTTCGGCGATATCCCTTGCCCACGATGATTTTCATCTCCAGAACCGGGTGCCCGTTTTCCATTACCTGGAGTTTGAAGTCAGCGATGTTGACGATAATGTGACGTGGCCCGAGATCTTGCGGCAACCAGCGCCAGCGCTCCATATTCAGTTGAATTTGGTCTACACGGTCTGCTGCCGAAACATTCAACGCCGCCAGCGTGGCCGGGCCGACCATGCCGTCCGCTTCCAGTCCATACTGCTGTTGGAAATCGCGCACGGCCTGCTCTATAACTTCATCAAAAACAACGCTATCGGCAATTTCCCCTGTCGCGTTTGCCTTTCCGGCCTTCAGACGTTGCCAAAGCAGTGCCACCGCGGGTCCGCTGTCGCTTTTTTGAAGTTTCGCCCCTGTCGGAACCTTGGGCCATCCGCCCCGTGCATTGACGGTCCGAAAGTGTGCCAGTGCCCGGCGCAAGGTCGCGTAGCCGCTCTGGGAAGGGGATAGTTCCATCAGGGTTTCCCCGATGCGATTTGCAGTTAGGGCGTGTTCCAACACCATTGAAAGGTCGGTGCCCCGGCGATTTGCAAACCATTCTGGATCGATGGTTTCCGGATTGATACAACCGGACAACAGGTGCGATCCATACAACAGAAAAGCGTCGGTCAGCAGCAGTTCCAGATCCACCAGCTGCCGGGGATTAACGAAAGGTTGGCGCCATTTGAAATGTTTTGCGTCCGGCAGTATTCCGACAATTTCATCCAAATGGTAATCTTCGGGGCGCAGTCCTTCCTGATCGGCCCGGCGTATGGCGTCTATCAACTGTTTTACATGGGGCGCCGGACCGTCGTTGTCCATCCAGGCCGGCTGAAAGATGCGCCGTTCGTAAAACAGCGGCAGCGCCTCAACGGAATATACTTTTGAACTTCCTGCAGCTATATTTCGATGAACTCCGCCGGCTTCTATCCGGTTGCGCAACATTTCCTGAAGTTGCGACTTCAGCGGCTGAGAAAAGGCCGACGGACTATTCCACCAGCAGCAAAGCATCCACGTAATGATTAAAATATTGAGACACCGTTTGAACATCGCCAGTTTTTTTTGTTTCGGATGTTGGTTGTTCGCTTCAGCGCCTTTGGCAAATTTTCGTTGGTCGAAAAGCGACCGGTTTGGGTTCAGGAAAATAAGCCCATCCATGCGTTTGTAAATACTCAAGTTTCGCACCCTTTTATTCAACGAAAGTCTTATCTGATTTCGCTTCGGAAGGTTTTATTCAAATGAAATTCGATGAAAATGGTCTATCGCCATATATTTTCCTAAAAGGCGATAAGCCTTCACTGCTAATTTGGATAAAAACATCACCATATGATGAACTTACGCAAAAGTTTGGGTGCGAAACTTGAGTAAATATTTTTGAAATGGCGGGTTACTGATCGCAGCCCGAAGAACAGTCACACCCGGAGCCACAGGCCATGGGCGTCTGGGTTTGGGTGGTGCTGATGCCCACCACTTCGATTTCAAAGGTCAACGTTTCGCCGGCCAGGGGGTGATTTAAATCAAAGGTCAATTTTTCATCATCCAGATGAACAATCCGGGCGGGCACCTGGCGTCCTTCCGGAGTGGTGAGACCGATGGTCATTCCGACCTGGGGGTTCATTCCAGGGGGAACTTCCGATGTAGGAAAGGACTGCGTAAGGCTATCGTCTCTTTGTCCGTAGGCGTCTTCCGGCGCAAGGGTAAACACTTTTTTTTCGTTCAACGCCATCCCCATGAGTTCATTTTCAAATCCCTTGATCAACTGCCCTGCGCCCATTTTTATTTCAAGCGGCTGGCGTCCCTGGCTGGTGTCGAACACCTGGCCGTTTTCCAATGTTCCTTTGTAGTCCACGCTAACAAAAATACCGTTTTCAACTTTTTCCACAATGATCTCCTTTAATTTGGATTAATAACAGTCTCAATCTATGTATGAATCTATTGAAGTCAAGTCAAACTTTTTTTAGAACAGGAATATTGCCGCCGGGTATCGGGCGTGTTAATGCAGGGGTGATAGGTTCAGGTATTACTTTCGGCCAGCAGCCGCTTTATATTCAACCCGCAAATGCTTTCCTTTTGTTCTTCCGGGATCGAAAGCCGCATGATTTTGCCCAACTCTCTGTTTGGATCTCCGAAGGGAAAGTCAGAACCGAAGATGATTCTGTCCGTACCATATTCACGGATATAATCTGTTATATCGTGAACAAGCGCCAGTGCCGTATCCGTATATACATTGGATCGTTCCCACAGGCCCTGGCGTTTGATCGTTCGATATCCGCCGTTTAACATGCCCAGGTGCGGAATGATGACCTTAACCTTTTTGGCGAGTTTTTCGATAAATTGAACGGTGTTCTCAAACTCTTCCTCGAGCACGACGGGCATATTCCGGTCCCTGATGTCATCAAGGGCCTGTCGGCATTTTGGGCTGTCATAATGGTAGATCGGTTCATTGGAATGTCGGTGCCACTTAATCCCTTTGTGTTGGGGTGTGATTTGGTCAACGGCAAAATCGTTCCAGATAAAAAGATAGGGGATGACCGTAAAATCGCTTGTCCCGATGTTAAGCAGGTATTCATTGGCGGCTTTCCGGCGGTGTATCCAAGATTCGGAGTCTGTAAAATGGGGATCATACCGATCGTATATTTCCATAACCGGCGGGAACATTACCGCCCCACCGATTTGGCTGCCGCCGACAACGGTACGGTAGGCATCATAGGATTGAAGCGGAAAATTATCCTGAATTCCGCAATGGACATGGGCATCAATTATTACATTCATTGCGAGACCTTCTTTAAATTTGAATTCCCCGCTGTTTGTTGGAGCGTATCGAAAATCCCGTTTGCGGGGCTGCGGGGATAGGAATTTTAGCCCGCCGAAAATAATGCGGGTAAACCCGCCAGTCGAAGATGCCGCTGGCGGTGAGACGGATAAACCTTTCGCTTACTTGTCCGCCTATACTGTGTGGCGGATTAGATCCCGAAGGTAAACCTTCGGGAGTTTCATAAAATCGTTACACGATTTTATTTCAAGCCAAAATCTCCCCGAAAAAGAGGGCATAAAAGTCCTTTCCGGGTAAATAATAGCGTGTTCACCAAAAAAGTTGTCCTTCTCCATGCCGGTCTTGTAGATGATGCTGCATTCAAAGTGAATGCCGGGGGTGTTTATGATCGGAAAGACCGTTCCTTTCGCGCCATTTTCACTTAATTTCAACTCGGTATACTTGTTCACGTCCCGGCCGGACCGGTTGCCGCAGAACCTGATTTGATCGAACATGTTGGTCATGCACACCGTTACTGTTCCGGCTCAATTGTCGCCTTTTGTCAAAATTGGGAAAAGATCTGTCTTCTATTTGACCGCAACCAATACGATGCCCAGTTTTTGTTCCAACTCGTTTATTTTGGATAGCGCTTCATCGTCGATGACTGCAGGATCGATATCCTGGCAAGAAAAGGACAACAGCACCTTTCCAAGATCTTTTTCAAGTGCCTGAACGGCCTCCAGTCGAGAATTATCCAATTGTGAGTAGCTGCACAGCATGGGACCCTCCTTTTACTATATCCTAAACGATCATAAACAAAATTTGAAAACGGCTCAAACCAACCGGTGAGGTTTTTTTAAGCCTCTTTTAAATTATAAATATCATAAATGGGTGATCGTCAAGTTAAATAAATCTCAAATTCAGCCCCTGAACGAGGGGTCGAGCATGCGTTTTATGCATTTTCTTTTTAAACCGAAGGCTTAAAAAAGCATATAAAATTTTTCTTGTAATACCATGATGAACGTATTACCTGAATATTATAGCTATTGTCAGAATAACATTCCGTTTCAGCCGCCGGATAATTTCGTTTAGATCGGCAAGATCACGCCAAAGGCGGATAAATCGGAACATATTTTTGGCAACTGCTATACATGCCGATTCAAAAAGCAAAAACGCATCCATCCGGGACACGTTTTAACGGGCTGTTGCCCAAATCACTTTTCGCTGGCTCTGAAACGTTTTTTGATAAATCTAAGGCTCGTTCCAGGCGATTCCAAAACTCGCCCTTCGGGCTCAACCAGTTGGAATCGGTTTTCTTTCACTTCGCCAAGATTTATGCACAAAAAACGTTTCAATGAGCGCTCAAAGAGATTTTTGTTTGGGCAACAGCCCGTTAAAACGTGAGTTGACGGATCGCAGACTTCGTCAACCAAAACTCAGGATATCGTGAACTGTTTCAATAGTATTGAACTGGAGAAAAGATATGAAACCGAGGCGATCGACACTTTCCGTTCCAGGGCACATTGAAAAGATGCACGTCAAGGCGTCTCAACGCGAAGTCGATGTGGTAATGCTCGATCTTGAAGACAGCGTTCCAGTTCAGGCCAAGGAATCGGCCCGTGACCAGGTCATCCAATCCTTACATTCTCTGGGCTGGGGAGAAACCACCGTTACGTTTCGAATCAACGGCCTGGACACCCCGTTCGGCTACCGGGATCTTCTGGAGGTGGTTGAAGCGGCCGGCCCGCACATCGATGCCGTGGTCGTGCCCAAGGTGAACCATCCCGGAGACATTCATTTTGTCTGCCGCATGCTGGACGGTATTGAATCGGCAAAAGGGTTCTCAAACCGTATCAATATCGAGGCGATCATCGAAAGTGCCGAAGGCCTGGAACAGGTGCCTCAAATCGCCAAAGCCAGTGACCGTCTCATCACTCTGGTGTTCGGCATCGTGGATTATTCGGCATCCATCGGCGCCCGGCTGGTGTCCATTTCAGGGCACGGTGAAAAAGAAGAAGAGATCTATCCCGGCCACCGCTGGAATTTTGAAATGAGCCGAATTGTCATGGCGGCCAAAGCCCAGGGTTTGCTCGCTATCGATGCCCCTTACGGAAACTTCAAAGATCCAAAAGGCCTCCAGCGCGCCGCCGCTCTGGCCTGCGCCCTCGGATACGATGGAAAGTGGGCCATTCATCCGGATCAGATCGATTTCATCAACCAGGTCTTTTCTCCTTCCAAGGAAGATATCGCCCGGGCCATGAAAGTGCTGGCCGCCCATAAGGAGGCCCAAGACAAGGGACTGGGTGCCGTAGCTGTTGAAGGGCGTATGGTGGATCAGGCTACCGTTCGCCTGGCAAAGCAGCTGTATGCGCTGGCCAGGCATCTGAAAATGGTGTGACCTGAATCTCTACTGAATAATTTTTAACGCGTACGTTTCCCGCAAACGATTCCACAGTCGCTTCATGATAACCGTATGCCCCTGATCTGCAAACAGCACGGTGTTGTTCGTGTCGCCCTTGTATGCGGTTTCCTGACGACTGCTAATATACAGATCCAGTCCATATTGCAGGGTTTTTATCTCATTTACACTCAGGTTGGCAATCATGACTCTGGTTTTAAAGGAGAGGTTTGACACAATTCCATCGACCACGTCCTCGACGATCTGGAAAAAAGGAACCGGACTGGGTAAAAATGCGTCCACAATATTTTTAATCCTGTTTATCCAGAGGGCTTTTTCAAACACATCCAGGGTATCCTTGTAGATGTTGCTATGGCTGTCGACACCGGGTCCGGTGACGTTTAAAATTCCGGTTTCCTTGAGCCGAATCCAGGAACTGACGATACTGGCCCCCTGCCGGACAGGTACCCGGCTGAGATCGATGTGCTGGTAATGGCGTCCGCTGATACGTGTCAGATTCCGCGACAATGCAGCGTCTCCGGTCTCAACGCCAACCGATATGACCAGGGTGGCATCCGACGCAAGAACGTTCTTTTGCACGCAGTCGGTCCGACTGGAGGCATCCATCTCAAGGAGTTGATATTTGTCCGGAAGCATCCCGTCCCCAACACGCCGCCCCTTGGATATCCAGCCGCCGTGGGGGATATCCAGTTTTATGGCCACGTCGAGTGCGGCCCGCTCAACGCCGGGTTGTCCGCCGGATATGATTTTCTTGAGGGGCATTTGTCGAAAACATCAGATAACCGGGGGCGAATGCCCGCGGTCCTCTAATACGTTGAACAGTTAAGGTTTAATAAGACGACCGCATCCTGAGGTTGATGTCAAGTCTTTCCAGGCTCATCCGGACCACCGCTTTGAACTGAGGCTTTT
>JBFFCW010000106.1:0-10210 GCA_041559695.1 Desulfobacterales bacterium | reverse complement strand
CTGCAGATGGCCCCCTCCTCGTTGGTGCTGGTGATATTGCTGCCCCAGAGCACGATTGTCTTGCTGGGATGGTGGAAATCCGCAACCGGATAAAACCCGCAGGTGTGCAACCCGCTGATTTCACGAGGGGCATGACAGACATCCTGCGGGCCGACCACATTTGGCGAGCCAAACGTATTGGCCAGGCGCGTTAAGACAAAAAGCTCCAGACCTTTGGGCATTCCCTGGCAAAATGCAACGCCTTTGGCCCCATGCCGGTGTTTAATCCGGTTAAAATTTTTACAAATTTCCTTAATGGCCTCATCCCAGGAAATCGTCTTCCAGCGGCCTTTTCCGCGGTCACCGATTCGTTGCAGCGGATGCTTCAGGCGGTCCGGATGCGAGAGCCGCTCATGGGATACCGCGCCCTTGACGCAGACATACCCCTCGTTTAAAAACCCGTCAGGATCTCCCTTGACTTTCACGATACGGTTATCTTTAACCCCGACAACCACAGCACAGCCCCCGTGGTCCAATCGGGCGCAATGTGTTTTTACCCACCGGATATCATTATCCATTTCCATGCCTGCGCGTCTCCCTATGATGCCCTTTGCGGGCCATCCTGCTTGATGTCGATTATAGGCTCGACAAACTGGGATTCCGTATCCCAGGGGAACAATATCCAGGTATCCTGGCTGACTTCGGTAATGAAAGTGTCCACCAGCGGCCGGCCCTCCGGCTTGGCATAGACGGTGGCAAAGTGAGCCCTGGGGAGCATGTCTCTGACGATGCGCGCCGTCTGGCCGGTATCCACCAGATCATCAACAAGCAGCCAGTCTTGACCGTCTGTGTCTACTGATTTAAGAACGGTAATCTCGCCCTGTGTCTGCACATCGTAACTGGAGACACAAACCGTATCAACATGACGGATTTCCAATTCGCGCGCGATGATGGATGCCGGAACCATGCCGCCCCGCGTTATGGCAATAATGCCTTGCCACTTCTCCAAATCCACCAGCCGCCAGGCCAATGCCTTGGAATCACGATGCAGCTGCTCCCATGATATGGGGAAGGTTTTTGTATATCTTTCTTCTGTTGCGGCCACTTGAAACCTCCAGTATGAGTGAATTCAGATGACGTATCATAACCGATTTGCCAGTGCAAGCATCCTGAATCTAAATTAAAAATTCAAGGGAATTATGGAACATATTGACATGCCCGGGTTTGTCTTTTATCCAGGTTATGGTATGGTCATTATACCTAATTGAGCGCTAAACGCTCGATTAGATGTTATCTGTTATTCGTTAATCGTTTAAAAGGAATGATATCTAATTTTATTCCTCACCCAGTATAGGGGTATAAAATGAGCTTACCATCGAATTCGAATAACAATTAACCAATAACAAATGACGCCCAACTGGTTTAACCCAATTGGGGCTGGCTGGATTTTTACCAACTGGAGCAGTAGCGCGTTGGAAAACGTACTCGGTCTAAAATGTTTGATTTGCGGCAGGCGATATCGCCCCGATATGGTCGATTACATCTGCCCGGAACATGGTGACGAAGGCATTCTCGACGTTCAGTATGACTACGATTTTATCGGCAGGCAGATTAGCAAAGAAGCCCTTTTGGGATCTAATAACCTTTCAATTTGGCGATACCTGCCCCTGTTGCCAATTCATCCCGGTGCGACAATCCCGCCGCTCTCGGTCGGCTGGACGCCATTATATCCTTCCCGGCGCCTTGCCGGGGAGTTGGGTCTAAATGCCCTGTGGATTAAAGACGACGGCCGCCAGCCCACGGCATCCTTTAAAGACCGGGCCAGTGCGATTGCCCTTGTAAAAGCCAGAGAATCAGGCGCGGAAATCATTACCGCGGCCAGTACCGGTAATGCTGCGGCCGCTTTAAGCGGTCTGTGCGCCAGCATGCAGCAGGCGAATGTGATCTTTGTTCCGGAAACCGCACCCCAGGCGAAAATTGCCCAATTACGGGTATTCGGCTCCCGCGTCTTTCTGGTAAGGGGAACCTATAATGAGGCCTTTGAGCTTTGCCTGAAAGCTACCCGGACTTACGGCTGGTACAACCGCAACACCGGTTTTAATCCTTACATGGCCGAAGGCAAGAAGACCGCCGCCTATGAAATCTGCGAACAGCTGGGCTGGAAGGCGCCGGACCGCATTTTTGTCTCGGTGGGAGACGGCTGCATCATCGGGGGCTTGCACAAGGGTTTAAAAGACCTGCTCGCTCTGGAGTGGATCGATAAAATGCCCAAACTGATGGGCGTGCAGGCTGCCGGCAGCAATTATATGTACGCGGCCTGGAAAAACAAGGAAGATATCATCACCAAACCGCCGATCAACGCGCAGACGGTGGCAGACAGCATCAGCGCAGACTTGCCGCGGGATCGTATCAAGGCCCTGGCGGCCGTAAACGAGACCGGCGGTGCCTTCATCTGTGTTGAGGATAGCGATATATTGGATGCGATTCCCGAATTGGCCCGCAGCACAGGTGTTTTTGCAGAGCCTGCCGGAGCGGCCGCATATGCCGGCCTGGTAAAGGCGGTCGAGCAGCAGCTGGTGTCCGGCGATGAATCCATTGTGGTACTGAACACCGGCAATGGCTTAAAAGATATCGCCGGCGCCATGCAGGCGGTTGAGCAAGTCGGAACAAAGCCGTTTCACGTCGCGCCGGATCTGGACGAACTTAAACAGGTGGTGGCGGGCTGGTAACGGGCCACGGGCTGCTGGCTTCTCGCATCTGGTTTCTGGCCAGTGAGTTTAGTCGAATCGTTAATTGGCCGAATGGTCAAATAGTTTAAAATGGATTGAATCCTTTGACGAATTGACTGTTCAACTATACAACTATTTAACGATACCCTCTAACCTCTGAGCGCTGAACCTTGAACCCTGGAACCCGGTAACTGACACCTGACACCTAAAACCTGAAACCCTGAATTAAAGGAGGCCGATCGTGATAGATTTAACCGTTGACCCCCAAGGACTTGAAAGCGCCATCAAAAGAGCCAGAGAAAAAAACATCATCATCCCCACTCTCAAGCAACAGCAAAACCCCGACCTCATTCCCGAGACCATTGTATCCCGGCTGAAAAACATCGGGCTGTGGGACATCGATCCTTTAAATCTTTTCCGGATCACCTGGCACAATGAGCCGGTCGCAAAAGGGGGCGGGTTTGGCGATGTGAATTTCATCGAGTTTCCCAAAACGCTTACCGGCGTCGAGGCACGAATTGTGGCCATTGTCGGCAAATGGTTTCCCACCGGGGCGCACAAGGTGGGAGCGGCTTTCGGCTGCCTGGTGCCCCGACTGGTGACCGGCCAGTTCGACCCCACCACCCAGAAGGCCGTATGGCCGTCGACGGGGAATTACTGCCGCGGTGGGGCTTATGATTCGACCCTGCTGGGTTGTGAATCCATTGCCATCCTGCCCGAAGGCATGAGCCGTGAGCGCTTTGAGTGGCTCACATCGGTATCCGGAGAAATTATCAAAACCCCTGGCAGCGAAAGCAACGTTAAAGAGATTTTCGACAAGTGCTGGGAACTGCGTGAATCCGGGCAGGATCTGACGATTTTCAACCAGTTTGATGAATTCGGCAATTACCTCTGGCACCATGAAAACACCGGACCGGCGGTGCTGGAGGTCCTCGAGCGCATCATGGGCCCCAAAGATAAGTTTCAGGGATTTATGTCTGCCACCGGCTCGGCGGGTACAATCGCCTGTGGGGATTTTCTTAAAAAGCGGTTTCCGCTGAGTAAAATTGTTGCCAGCGAAGCGCTGCAGTGCCCGACCTTGCTGCGCAACGGATTCGGCGAACACCGCATCGAGGGTATCGGTGATAAGCATGTTCCCTGGATTCACAATGTCAAAAACCTCGACATGGTGGTGGCCGTTGACGATGAAACCCCCATCAGCCTGATGCGCCTGTTCAACGAACCGGCCGGCAAAAAATATCTCGCAGCCAAAGGCGTTTCCCCAGCGCTGCTTGATATGCTGGACCTGCTGGGAATATCCTGCATTGGCAATCTCGTGACGGCCATTAAATTCGCCCGGTATTATGAACTGGGCGAACATGATATCGTCATGACGGTGCTGACCGATTCCATGGAGATGTACACCAGCCGATTGCAAGAACTCAATCAAGAACGCGGCGAGTTTACAGATAGCGATGCGGCTGCTGTATATGCCCGAAATATAGAAGGGCTGACCATCGACAATATGGAGGAGCTCACCTATTACGGGCGTAAGCGCATTCACAATCTCAAATACTATACCTGGGTTGAGCAACAGGGCAAAACCTATGAAGAGATTCAGCAGCAATGGTATGACGATGATTACTGGGAAAGCATCCCTGCCAATTTGGATCAAATCGATGCCCTGATCGAGGAATTCAATGCCAAAACCGGGCTGCTCGATAAGCTTTAGTCGCTAAAGCGGAATGGATTCTATCTTAATTTTAGAATTTAGACAGGATTTTCAGGATTTTCTTTTTTCTTTCACGATTTCCAGATGAAACCGTGAAAACCCCATCCGCCTGGCGGCGGAATCTTCTTTTAACAGGGAGAGCATCCTGTGTAGCTGCTGCTAGTAGATATATCGACCTGTAATACTTTAAAAATGCATCTGAACGGTTTGTTGCGAATCCCGCGAAGCGGATCAGGTTTCATCACTTTCTTCCGGAAAGTGATGAAGAGAAAATAAGCTAAATAATCCTTTTAATCCTGTCATAAAAAAAAATATAAAATAGAATCCATTCCTTTAAGAAAAGGATTGTATGTGAACATTGATTTTAAAAAGGTTTATGAAAAGGCCGACGAGTATAAACCCGCCATTTCCCGATTTTTGCGGGATATGATCGCGATTCCCAGCGAAAGCCGCCAGGAAGCAAGGGTGATTCAGCGCATCAAAGAAGAAATGGAAACGGTCGGATTTGACCGGGTGGATATCGATCCCATGGGAAATATCCTGGGGTACATTGGCAGCGGCCGTCACCTGATTGCCATGGATGCGCATGTGGATACAGTGGGTGTGGGGGATCCGGGTCAGTGGGAATATGATCCGTATAAGGGCTATGAAGACGATGAAATCATCGTCGGCCGCGGGGCCAGTGACCAGGAAGGCGGTATGGCTGCCATGGTCTATGCCGGTAAAATCATCAAAGATTTACACCTGGAAGATGATTACACACTCCTTGTTACCGGAACCATTCAAGAGGAAGACTGCGACGGCCTCTGCTGGCAATATATTATTAATGAGAACAAGATCCGGCCTGAATTCGTTGTGTCCACGGAACCCACCTCCTGCAGGGTTTACCGGGGCCAGCGTGGTAGAATGGAAATCAAAGTCGCTACCTCGGGGGTCAGCTGCCATGGTTCGGCACCTGAACGGGGCGATAATGCCATTTTTAAAATGGCGCCGATCCTCAATGAGCTCCAGGTTTTACACACCCACTTGAAAGAAGACGATTTTCTCGGAAAGGGATCCCTGACCGTTTCGGAAATTTTTTCCAGCTCGCCGTCACGCTGCGCGGTTGCGGATGGCTGCTGGATCTCTATCGACCGGCGCCTGACGGCAGGCGAAACCGGAGCGTATGCGTTACAGCAAATTCGGGATCTTCCGGCGGTAAAGGCAGTCAAGGCACAGGTGTCCATGTATAATTACGACCAGCCGTCTTATACCGGGCTGGTATATCCTACCGATTCCTATTTTCCGGCCTGGACTCTGGCAGAAGATCATCCGGCGTGCCAGACGCTGGTGGCCGGTTACAAGCACCTTTTCGGAGAGGATCCGATCGTGGATAAGTGGACCTTTTCCACCAACGGGGTGGCCATTACAGGGATGTCCGGAATCCCCTGTATCGGTTTCGGCCCGGGGCATGAAGATCAGGCGCATGCGCCCAACGAGAAGACCTGGAAAAGTGAACTGGTTCAGTCCGCGGCAATGTACGCGGTCATACCGGCCATCTACGCCCAACAATTTGCTCAGTGATAACGAAAAGCAGCCATCAGGGGCCAGGCCGGTATGCGTATTTGAAGATAGCGGTTTCGATCCGGGCGATATGAACTGAGAAAAATTTAACCACAGAGGCACAAAGACCACAAAAACTGG
Source organism: Desulfobacterales bacterium (assembly GCA_041559695.1). Classification (GTDB taxonomy): domain Bacteria; phylum Desulfobacterota; class Desulfobacteria; order Desulfobacterales; family JAHEIW01; genus JAHEIW01. Next base: position 4,108 of record JBFFCW010000106.1, on the reverse strand, counting down.
CTTCTATCATATAACTTCTAACACCTCTGTGAACTTCGTGTCTTTGTGGTTAATTAATATTTCAACAGAACCGCACCCCCATAAGATATGCGACCATGACAAACTTCAAACTAAACGGCAAAGAAGCATCCTATGGCGGTGACCCCAAGATGTCCCTGTTACATTATTTAAGGGAAATTGCGGGCATTGTATCTGTTAAAAACGGCTGCAGCGGAGAGGCAGCCTGCGGCGCCTGTCTGGTGGAGGTGAATGCCAAGCCGGCGCTTTCCTGTATGACCCCCATGGCAAAGGTCAACGGGGCGAACATTATTACCATTGAGGGTTTTCCGGAGCGTCTGCGCCAGACCCTTGGCCGGGCATTTGCGGCCAAAGGCGCTGTCCAGTGCGGATTTTGCACGCCGGGATTTTTATCACGAGCCAAAATTCTGTTAGAAACCAACCCTCAGCCAAGCCGTAAAGAGATCATTCATGCGCTCAGGTTTAATCTTTGCCGCTGCACGGGATACGTGAAAATCATCGATGCCGTCGAGATGGCAGCCGAGCACCTTCGCAAGAATCGGGAGCTCAAATTACCCAATGCCGGCAAGGTGGGAGCCGATCAGCCCAAATACGACGCTTATAACAAAGCGATCGGCACCAGCGCGTTTATCGATGACCTGCACCCGGATGGAATGCTGCATGCCGCCTTGAAATTTAGCGACCATCCCCGGGCGACCATCCGCCGGATCGATTGCGCGGCTGCCGAAAAAATAGCCGGTGTCGTGCGGATTTTTACGGCCAGAGACATTCCCGGAGAGCGAATCATCGGGGTCATCCACCCGGACTGGCCGGTAATGATTGCCGAGGGTGAAACCACCCGTTACATCGGTGATGTCCTGGCCGGGGCTGTGGCCGAAAGCGAAGTAATCGCCCGTGCGGCAGCAGAAGCCATTACGGTGGACTATGAAGTCCTGGAGCCCCTGACCGATGTGCTCACCGCCGAAACCAGCGCCATTAAAATTCACGAATCCGGAAACCTGCTCGGCGTATCACATATTCAACGGGGCGAAGATATCGATGCGGTTTTAAAATCATCGGCACATGTGGTCAATGCAACCTACCAAACCCAGCGGGTGGAACATGGGTTCCTGGAAACCGAGGCCGCCATTGCGCTGCCGCTGGGAAAAGATGGGATCGAGCTGTGGGTTCAAAGCCAGGGGGTGTATGAAGATCAGCGACAGATTGCCCGCATTCTCGGTGTTCCCATCGAAAGGGTCAACGTCAAGCTGGTGCCAACCGGTGGGGCATTTGGCGGCAAAGAAGATTTAACCGTTCAGGGGCATGCCGCCATTTTTTGCTTCCATCTGCAAAAAGCGGTCAAACTCAGGCTGAATCGATCGGAATCCATCCGCATGCACCCCAAGCGCCACCCCTTTCACATGCAATATGCCCTGGGATGCGATGAAAGCGGCATGCTGACCGGGTTGTCTGCCCGGATCGTCGGTGATACCGGCGCCTATGCTTCTCTGGGTGCTGAAGTCCTGGAAAGGGCCGCGGGGCATGCAACCGGCGCTTATTACCTTCCGAATGTCGATATTGAGTCCAGGGCCGTTTACACCAACAACATCCCCTGCGGCGCCATGCGGGGCTTTGGTGTCAATCAAGTCACCTTTGCCATGGAAAGCTGCATCGAGCAGCTGTGCGCTCAGGGCGGATTTGATCCCTGGCAGCTGCGTTACGACAATGTACTGGATACGGGCAAGGAAACCGCAACCGGTCAGATCCTGGGCAAAGGCGTCGGTTTAAAAGAAACGCTGCTGGCAGTCAAAGATGAGTTCTATGCAGCCCAAACAGCGGGTTTGGCCTGCGGAATAAAAAATTGCGGAATCGGCAACGGTGTCGTCGAAGAATGTGAAGTTAAAATTGAAATCAAGTCCGAAAATCATATCATTTTACAGCACGGCTGGACCGAAATGGGCCAGGGCGTGGATACGGTTGCCCAGCAGATTCTTTGTGAAGAACTCGGCGTTGAAGATCCGGGGATCATCGAAGTCAACGTCAGCACCGAATCCAAAGCGCGGGCCGGAATGACCACCGCCAGTCGAGCCACTTTTCAGATGGGGCACGCCATCATCGATGCCGTCAATTCGCTTAAGAAGGATTTAAAGACGAAACGCCTGTCGCAACTGGGCGGTAAGGTGTACACCGGCCGCTGGATTTGCGATTGGACGACCCGGCTGGGGCAACCGGGTGATGTCCGCACCCATTATTCATACGGCTACGCCACCCATCTGGTCATGCTGGATGATGCGGGACAGGTGGATTGCGTGGTGGCGGCCCATGACGGCGGACGAATCATCAACCCGACCCTGTTTGAAAGCCAGATCGAAGGGGCGGTGATCATGGGGCTCGGCTATGCGCTCAGCGAGGAACTTCCTATGGAAAACGGCCAGCTGAAAACCAAGCGCTACGGCAAGCTGGGAATTCCCCGGATTAAAAATATACCGGAAATTGTGGTAAAAATGGTGGAAGTCGAAGATCCTTTGGGACCTTACGGTGCCAAAGGGGTAGGGGAGATCGGTAATATCCCGACGGCCGGGGCGGTGGCCAATGCCTTATATCAGTATGATAAAGTAGTCCGCTACGAATTGCCGATGAAGGAGCGGCGGGATCGTTTAAAGGTTTAACCTCTGGGGTGTCAGGTGTCAGTGTTCAGCATTCGACTGGAGAAGTTTCAGCCTGTCAATTCTGACACCTGACACCCGAAACCTGAAATATAGGAAGGCAGCTGATTATGACGCTTTATTTAAAAGATGCAACCTATATCGACTGGAAAACCCTGGCATTTGAATCCGGCCATCTGGCGGTTGGTTCCGGTGACGACGGGGGGGTCCGGTTTCTGGATGTGATGCCGCCGGACGATGAGCGCGGCGCTGACGATCGGGTATTGGATTGCAGCCGGCGGCTGGTGACCAAATCATTTGGTTGCGGGCATCACCATATTTATTCGGCTCTGGCCAGAGGAATGCCCGCACCCTCTAAAATGCCGCACAATTTTTCAGAAATCCTCCAATATATCTGGTGGCGTCTGGATAAATCGCTGGATACGGAAATGATCGAGGCCAGCGCGCTGGTTTCGGCCCTGTACTGTGCCAAAAACGGCGTGACCTTTGTTATTGATCATCACGCCTCGCCGTTTGCGGTCGAAAATTCGTTGGAAACCATCGCCAAGGCCTTTGATCGCGTCGGCCTATCCCATCTGTTGTGTTATGAAATATCAGACCGGGACGGCGACGGCCCCAAAGAAAAAGGCCTGCAGGAAACCGACACGTTCCTGGGTTCCGGCCGTCAGGGGCATGTCGGATTGCATGCTTCTTTTACCGTCGGCGATGATTTGCTAAATCGGGCCGTGGCATTGGCCCAAACGCATAACACCGGCCTGCATGTGCATGTGGCCGAAGACGCGGTGGATCAGGAATCCTGTTTAAAACAGCACGGCCAACGGGTGGTGGAGCGTTACGCTGAAGCCGGTGTGCTGGATTTGCCCAGGTCCATCCTCTCGCACTGCATCCACCTGAACGAAAAGGAAAAGGGCCTTATTCGTCGATCCGACGTCTGCGTCGCACAAAACACAGAGAGCAACTTGAACAACAATGTGGGCGTGACCAATTACCGGGAACTCGGAGAAAATATCATCCTTGGAACCGACGGGATGCACAGCGACATGCTCAGAAGCGCCAAAGCCGCTTTTTTAACCGGTCAGGCAGCCGAAGGTCTTGACATGGCGGGTGTTTACCGCCGCTTTCGGAAAGTGCATGATTATATCGGCGATAACGGGTTTAGCGGTGACGGGGACAACAACCTGGTGATATTGGACTATGATTCCCCGACCGATATCAACGCCAGCAATTTTTTGGGACACTTTGTTTATGGGATCGACGCCCGTCATGTCGAAAGTGTTATTTCAACTGGCAAGCTTATCGTTGAAAACAAAAAGCTATTGACGGTAGCCGAAGACGAGATTCTGGCCTTTTCGAGGGAGATGGGCCGCAAGCTGTGGGCGAAAATGCAAGCGTAAAATTACAAGTGCCTAAAATGCCTAAAGTGAGCTAAAGTGACTAAAGTTAAT
>JBFFCW010000105.1:0-10218 GCA_041559695.1 Desulfobacterales bacterium | reverse complement strand
TCCGCGGCACGCCCACCTGACGCGCCAACAATATGTGCTCCCGCGTCTGGGGCATCGGACCGTCATCGGCGCCCACGACCAAAATCGCGCCGTCCATCTGCGCTGCTCCCGTGATCATGTTCTTGATGTAGTCCGCATGGCCCGGACAGTCCACATGCGCGTAATGACGATTTTCCGTCTGATACTCCACATGCGCGGTGGCAATGGTTATACCACGTTCTTTTTCCTCCGGCGCCTTGTCAATCTGATCAAACGGAACAAAATCTGCCAAACCTTTCTGACCCAAATGCTTGGTGATCGCCGCCGTCAGGGTCGTCTTGCCATGATCAATGTGTCCGATCGTGCCCACATTTACATGCGGCTTGGTTCGCTCAAACTTCTCTTTCGCCATCTTCTCATCCTCCCAAATTAAACATGCACGGGCATCGCGCACAGACCAACGCAATCGAATATCATTTCCATGCAACTTGCCCGTGGTGAGTTGGGTTTTGGCCTACCAGCGAAAATGGGCAAAGGCCTTATTGGCTTCGGCCATTTTATGGGTGTCTTCCTTTTTCTTAACGGAAGCGCCTCTTCTATTGGCTGCATCCAGTAACTCGGAGGCCAATTTACTGGCCATACCTTTTTCCGGCCGCTGGCGAGCATAGGTAATAATCCATCGAATGCCTAAAGCGGTTCTGCGGGATGGTCGTATTTCAGTTGGGACCTGATACGTTGAACCTCCCACGCGTCGGGATTTTACTTCTATTAACGGGCGCACATTATCCACGGCCTGCTCAAACATCTTGAGCGGAAGTTCGTTGGTTTTCTCTCCCATGATATCGAGCGCCTTATAAAGTGTCGCTTCTGCCGTACTCTTTTTCCCATCGCGCATAATACAGTTTACAAACTTGGCGACCAGCGCACTGTTATATTTTGAATCCGGGGCAGTGACGCGCTCCGGCACTTCTCTTCGTCTAGGCATTTATACTCCTGAAAATTGTTATTCGTTATTCGTCAATAATGATTTTTCCCTTATTAAACGAACAACGATTAAGGATTAACCCATAACTATTCTATTTGGGCTTTTTGGCTCCATATTTGGAGCGGCCCTGTTTGCGGTCTTCAACCCCGAGCGTATCCAGGGTGCCACGAACAATATGATAGCGAACGCCAGGCAGATCCTTGACCCGACCCCCGCGCACTAAAACCACCGAATGCTCCTGGAGGTTATGGCCGATGCCGGGAATATAGGCGGTGACCTCAATCCCGGTGGTCAATCTAACGCGCGCCACCTTCCGCAAGGCCGAATTGGGCTTTTTGGGGGTTGATGTATACACCCGGGTGCAAACACCGCGCTTCTGGGGTGCACCTTTCAGTGCCGGCGTCGTAACTTTTCTTTTGGCCGTCTTTCGGCCTTTACGAACGAGTTGATTTATGGTTGGCATAATCTCCTGACGACCCTTTTTTCTTCTAAGATTCCGAACTTGGTAAAATGACAGTATTTATACAGGAAACATAAGAATGTCAAGCGTTTTGTTGAAATTTACGGTAAAAATTCATCACCTTGCCCGCGATGAACATGAATTCCTGTAATTTAGATTTAATCCGCCATTTCGACAGCAACGTCATCGTAAGCTCTTAAACCCGTTCCGGCCGGGATGAGGCGACCCATAATCACGTTTTCTTTGAGACCTCTCAGACTGTCAACTTTTCCGGATACACTGGCATCCGTAAGGACTTTGGTTGTCTCCTGGAACGAAGCTGCCGAAATAAAACTGTCCGTACTCAAAGATGCCTTGGTAATACCCAGAATCAGCGGCTCGGCCGTAGCCGGCTTGCCGCCTTTCTCGATCACGGCCTTATTGGCCTCTTCAAATTTGATGCGATCAACCTGTTCTTCGGTGATAAATTCAGTATCACCGACAGTTAAGACCTTCACCCGCCGCATCATTTGCCGGACAATCACCTCGATATGCTTATCGTTGATACGAACACCCTGCAGGCGGTAGACCTCCTGAACTTCATCAACCAGATAGCGGGCCAGTGCAACCTCGCCTTTAATACTTAAGATGTCCTGGGGAACTGCTGACCCGCCGATCAAAGGCTCACCGGCACGAATATAATCGCCTTCGTACACATTAATGTGCTTGCCCCGCGGAATCAGGTATTCCTTTTTATCACCGACATCAACAGGGGTGATGCTCACCCTCTGTTTGCCTTTTTTGGTGCTTTTTGAGATCGAAACATATCCGTCAATTTCGCTTAACACCGCCACTTCTTTCGGTTTCCGCACTTCGAAAAGCTCGGCGACTCTGGGCAAACCACCGGTGATGTCTTTGGTCTTGGTGGTTGCCCTTGGCAGTTTGGCAACCACATCACCGGCCTTGACCTCGTCGGTTTCCTCTACAAGCAAAATGGCATTGACCGGTAAAATATAGCGGGCCATTGCTGATGATTCTGGCAGTTTGGCCGTCTTGCCGTCGGCGTCCTTGATGGATATGCGCGGACGCTCATCACCACTTCTGGATTCAATGATGGTCTGGCTCGACTTACCGGTTACCGGATCCACCTTTTCCTGCATGGTCTGTCCGGCAACAATGTCACCGAATTTAACGGTTCCATTGACCTCGGAGATAATCGGTGTGGTAAACGGATCCCAGGTGGCCAGCAAGTCACCCGCTTTGACTTTCCCGCCGTCTTTAACCTGAATATGGGCGCCGTAAATGACCGGAAAGGTTTCCAGTTCTCGGCCGGTCTTGCTGATAATGGTAAACTTACCGCCGCGGCGGTTCATGACCACCAGCTGACCTTCGGAATTCTTAGCCACATTGAGGTCGACATACTTGATCTTGCCGTCGGTACGGGCACGAATATCCGCCTGCTCTACCCGCCGGCTGGCGGTGCCACCAATATGAAACGTGCGCATGGTCAACTGGGTGCCGGGTTCGCCGATGGACTGGGCGGCCAGAATCCCGACTGCTTGACCAATTTCCACGCTGCGCCCGTGCGCCAGGTCGCGACCATAACATTTGCTGCAAACCCCTGTTTTGGCTCTACAGGTCAACACCGATCGGATTTTGACATTGGAGACACCGGTTTCTTCAATTTTTTGGACAGCCGCCTCATTAATCGGTTCGCCGGCTTGCGTCACCACCTCGTCTGTGTATGGATCATGGATATCTTCCGCCAGGGTCCGGCCTAAAATGCGCTCACCCAATCGCTGAATGATTTCACCGCCCTCCATCAACGGTTCCACTTCAACCCCCGCCGTGGTTCCGCAGTCCGGCTCGGTAACCACACAGTCCTGGGCAACATCGGCCAGCCTGCGGGTCAAATATCCAGAATTGGCGGTTTTCAGAGCCGTATCTGCCAATCCTTTACGCGCGCCATGAGTTGAGATAAAATATTGCAGCACCGAAAGTCCTTCCCGGAAATTAGCGCTAATCGGCGTTTCAATAATTTCCCCGGACGGTTTGGCCATCAGGCCTCGCATCCCGGCCAGCTGACGCATCTGGTCTTTACTGCCTCTGGCACCGGAGTCGGCCATCATAAAAATGGGATTGAAACTTTCAGCATGACTCGTTTTTTGCTTCTTTTTCTTTGCCGCTTTGCTGGTTTTCGCTGCAGCGCGCTCCAGCTTCATGGACTCCATCATTTCATTGGCGACATCATCGGTGGCTTTGGCCCAGATATCGACGATCTTATTATATTTTTCACCCTGGGTAATCAGGCCCTCGGTGTACTGCCGCCCGATCTCCGACACCTGAGATTCAGCCTGATTTAAGATATCCCATTTGGCCGCCGGAATGATCATATCGTCAATCGCGATGGACAGGCCGCCCTGCGTCGAATATTTGTACCCGATATTCTTGAGACGATCCGAAAGAATTACGGTGGCCTTTGGCCCCAAGTTGCGGTAGACGTAATCCACCAGCTGGCGCAGCCTCTTTTTGTCCATCACTTCATTGACAATATCGTAAGGGATGGCCGGCTCTTTGGATAAAATTTCAAAAAAGTGGTAAACATTATCAGCAAATATAGCGTTGCTGACATCGCCGACCCTAAGAGAAAAAACGGCCTCGGCATCGGCTTCCTGGCAGCCGAATAAACTGCGAAACTCGTTGAAACTGAGCTTTCCGATAAACCCCTTATCTTTCTTATCCGGGCTCTGGGAATATTTTTTGACCAGACCGCTAAACGCCCGGCCCTTATTAATCTGATCAAAAACCTCGAGCGCTTCTTCTTCCGTGTCCACCTGAATGTGGTTCAGTTCCAAAATATCGACCTGGGGGATGATTTCCCACATCAGCACCCTGCCAACCGTTGTTTCGTGGCGTTTCCCCTGCATGCGAACCGTAATGTTGGCGTGCAGATCAACTTCTTTGGCATCGTAGGCCGCCTGGACCTCGTCGACATTCGCAAAGATTTTGCCTTCGCCGCGACGACCGGCAACACCCCGGGTCATATAATAGGTGCCCAGCACAATATCCTGGCTCGGCACAATGATCGGACTTCCGTTGGCCGGTGACAAAATGTTGTTACTGGAAAGCATCAACACCCGGGCCTCGATCTGTGATTCAACCGAAAGCGGCACGTGGACCGCCATCTGATCACCATCAAAGTCTGCATTGAAGGCCGTACAAACCAGCGGATGCAGCTGAATGGCTTTACCTTCGATCAAAATCGGCTCAAAGGCCTGAATACCGAGCCGGTGCAGCGTGGGCGCCCGGTTCAACAATACCGGATATTCCTTTACCACCTCGTCAAGCGTATCCCAGACCTCTGGAATTTCGCGTTCCACCATTTTCTTGGCACTTTTTACGGTCGATACGAGACCCTTTTGTTCCAGTCGAAAATAGACAAACGGCTTAAACAGTTCCAGCGCCATTTTTTTGGGCAAGCCACACTGATGCAGCCTTAAATCCGGTCCGACGGTAATTACGGTACGCCCCGAATAATCCACCCGTTTGCCCAGCAGGTTCTGGCGAAACCGGCCCTGTTTGCCTTTCAAAGTGTCACTCAGTGATTTCAGCGGTCGTTTATTGGTCCCGGTTATCACTCGGCCGTGGCGCCCGTTGTCAAAAAGAACGTCGACGGATTCCTGCAGCATCCGTTTTTCATTGCGTACGATAATGTCCGGTGCCTTGAGATCGATAAGTCGTTTGAGACGATTGTTACGATTAATCACTCGGCGATAAAGGTCATTGAGATCCGATGTCGCAAAACGGCCGCCTTCCAGAGGTACCAGCGGTCGCAGATCCGGCGGCAGGACCGGAATCACACTCATCACCATCCAGGTCGGATCGACTCCGGATTTTCGAAAGGCATCGACGATCTTCAGGCGCTTGGACAGCTTTTGCCGTTTGGCAACCGACCCGGTTGCTTTAATATCCGCTTTCAGTTCATGGTACAATTCTTCAAGGTTAATGCTTTCGAGCAGTGCCTGAACCGCCTCAGCGCCGATGCCGGCATCGAACTTGGAGCCGTATTCTTCCAATGCTTCCATGTATTTTTCGTCTGAAAGCAATTGACCTTTTGTCAGCGACGTGTTTTTGGGATCCAGCACGATATAGCTGTCAAAATACAGAACCTTTTCCATATTTTTTAAAGTCAAATCAAGCAGGTTACCAATCTTGCTGGGCAAACTTTTTAAAAACCAGATATGAGAGACCGGAGTGGCCAGCTCGATATGCGCCATACGTTCACGTCGCACTTTGGATTGAATAACTTCTACGCCGCATTTTTCACAAATGACGCCCCGGTGTTTCATGCGTTTGTATTTACCGCAATTACATTCATAATCTTTGGTAGGACCAAAAATTTTAGCGCAAAACAGCCCATCGCGTTCGGGCTTAAAGGTCCGATAATTGATGGTTTCCGGCTTTTTGATCTCGCCATGCGACCATTTGCGAATTTGTTCCGGCGCAGCCAGTGCAATTTGAATACCGAAATACTTTCTTGGATCGGTCGGTTTTGCGAAAAAATCGTAAAGAGTTTCCATATCAAATTCCTATATTGTTTGGTTGATTACGAAAATCTAACCTGGCCAAATACCCATTATGCATCGATGATCTTTATGAGCTTTTGGCTTTCAGTTCGGCTTCATCTAATAATGCAATATCCAGTCCCAGAGCCTGCAATTCTTTGGTCATGACCCGGAAAGATTCAGGAATTCCGGGTTCCAAAACGTTTTGGCCCTTGACGATCTTCTCATACATGCGGGTCCGCCCGGCCATGTCATCTGATTTCACGGTCAAAAATTCCTGCAGGGCATACGCGGCTCCGTATGCTTCCATGGCCCAGACTTCCATTTCACCCAGGCGCTGGCCGCCGAATTGGGCTTTTCCGCCCAACGGTTGCTGGGTCACCAGCGAATACGGACCGATCGAACGGGCATGAATCTTGTCATCTACCAGATGATGCAGCTTCATAACGTACATGGTGCCCACGGTGATCTTGTCATCAAAGGGTTCACCGCTGCGGCCGTCGAAGAGCGTGGCCTGACCGGTTTGTTCGAGCCCGGCTTCTTTGAGCAATGATTTGATTTCATCTTCTTTGGCGCCGTCAAAAACCGGTGTGGCCATGTGAACACCGTCTTTATAAAAACCGGCAAAATCGACAAGCTGTTTTTCATCCATTTCTGAAATCATTTTCCGCTGGGCCGGGATCGTAAAAATCTTTTTCGTTTTTTCGCGCAGGTCCTTAAATTTTTCTTCGTCGAGCATTTCATTTAACTGATCACCGAGACCCTTGGCCGCGCGGCCCAGATGAATTTCCAATATCTGGCCGACATTCATACGCGATGGAACCCCTAGCGGGTTGAGAACCATGTCCACCGGCAAACCGTTTTCGAAATAAGGCAAATCCTCTACGGGTAAAATCCGGGATACGACCCCTTTGTTTCCGTGGCGGCCCGCCATTTTATCTCCAACAGACAGCTTGCGTTTCATGGCCACATAAACTTTAACCATTTTGATGACACCGGGGGGCAAATCATCACCCTTTTCGTAACGACTGACCTGCTGTTCAAACGCCAGTCGGCACAGCTCGCGTTGATCCCGGTAGCGCTCAAGCAGGTCATGGACTTGCTGGCTGATTTTGGGATCTTTCAAAACCAGGCCCTCCAGCTGGGCCAAGGGGACGTCTACCAGGCTTTCTCGATTGATTTTGGCCCCACTTTCGATTAAAATTTTCCTTCCCTTTTTTAAGTCTGCCATGGCCTTTTCGCCGATCAACAGATCCCCCAGCTGCGTGCGAACCACTTCTTCACTCACAGCCAGCTCATCATCACGATCTTTTTCAAGGGAAGCAATTTCTTCGTTTTCGATCAGGCGCGTGCGATCATCTTTATCGATCCCGCGCCTTGAAAATACTTTCGCATCGATCACCGTTCCCTGAACACCGGGAGGCACCCGCAAAGAGGTGTCTTTAACATCTCCGGCCTTTTCTCCGAAGATGGCACGTAGTAATTTTTCTTCAGGAGAGAGCTGGGTTTCGCCCTTCGGCGTAATTTTACCAACCAGTATGTCGCCCTGCAGCACTTCGGCACCAAGGCGAATAATTCCGCTTTCGTCCAAATTTTTTAAAGCCTCTTCGCCCACATTCGGAATATCGCGGGTAATTTCTTCTTTTCCCAGCTTGGTATCTCTGGCGACGACTTCAAATTCTTCTATATGTACCGAAGTGTAAACACCATCGCGCACGAGTCTTTCGCTTACCAAAATAGAATCCTCGAAATTATACCCGCCCCAGGGCATAAAGGCCACCGTGACATTCTTTCCCAGGGCCAGTTCACCCTGATCCGTTGCCGGACCATCCGCAATGATTTCACCGGCCTTTACAAAGTCGCCTTTGCGAACAATCGGGCGATGGTTAAAACAGGTGTTTTGATTGGAACGGATGAATTTGGCAAGATTATAAATGGTGACATCCTTTTCAGAAGGCGTGTCAGCCGGATGATGCTTTAAGACAATCCGGGCGGCATCTACATCGACCACTTCCGCATCCCGCTTGGCAACCACAGCAACGCCCGAATCTCTTGCGACGACCCCTTCGATACCGGTTCCGACCAGCGGGGCACTATTAATGAGCAGCGGCACTGCCTGGCGTTGCATGTTGGAGCCCATCAATGCCCGGTTGGCGTCATCATTTTCCAAAAACGGGATCAAGGAGGCCGAAACGCTAACCAACTGATTCGGTGAAATATCCATCAGGTCGATGTGTTCTTTTTCGACCATCATAAATTCCCCGGCAACCCGAGAGGTCACCAGCGGATTGACATATGCGCCTTTGTGATCAAGGGGCGCATTGGCCTGGGCGATGGGGAGATCCTTTTCTTCAAAGGCATCAAGAAATTTGACTTCATCGGTAACTTTCGCATTTCCCACCACCCGGTAAGGGGTTTCAATAAAGCCATAAGCGTTTACCCGCGCATAGGTGCTCAACGAAACAATCAGGCCAATATTGGGCCCTTCCGGGGTTTCGATGGGACAGATGCGGCCGTAATGGGAAGGATGGACATCCCGGACCTCAAAGCCTGCCCGTTCCCGCGTAAGACCTCCGGGTCCCAATGCGCTGAGTCGCCTTTTATGGGTCGTCTCGGAAAGCGGGTTGGTCTGATCCATAAACTGAGACAGCTGACTGGTGCCAAAAAATTCTTTTACAACAGCAGATACGGGCTTAGGATTCACCAGGTCGTGAGGCATGAGCGCATCGACTTCCTGAAGGCTCATGCGCTCTTTAATTGCGCGTTCCATCCGGACCAGCCCGATGCGGTATTGATTTTCAAGCAGCTCACCCACCGCGCGAACCCGGCGATTGCCCAGATGGTCGATATCATCCACCACACCTTGGGTATCCCGCAGCTGAATTAAGGCTTTGGCCGTAAGTATGATATCTTCTTTTCGCAAGATGTTTAAATTGATCTGACTGCCGATACCCAGGCGTTGATTTATTTTAAGCCGCCCCACACCGCTAAGATCGTAATAGGTGGATCTGAAAAACAAGTTATCCAGAAAATCCTGAGCGACTTCCGGCGTAGCCGGATTTCCCGGTCTGAGCCGGCGATATATCTCAATCAGGGCTTCTTCTTTGGTTTCAACCTTATCCAGCAAAAGCGTCTTGCGGATTGAATCGCTGTTGGTGGCCGCATCGACATACAGCAGATCAAATTCATCAATGCCGGCATCGCTGAGTTTGGTCAATACGTCCTCGTCGATGATTTCAGCAACTTTGACGATGGGCTCGTCCGTATCTGGATCCACGATGGTACTGGCGAAAGCGTGGTCCATAATCTCTTCGACATTAATCGGGATTAATTTGGCCTTCATCGCATTAAGGCGTTTAATGGCCTTAACGGTAAACACCCGGCCCTTTTTTACGATGACCTCTCCGCTTTTGGAATCACGCACCTCTTTGCTGGCCCGTCTGCCTTTAAGAAACGCCTCATTGAATTCCTTAAAATAACGCTTGCCCTTTACGATGATTTTTTCGGTCTCATAAAAATAGCTCAGCAGATCTTCGGTTGTGTAACCAAACGCTTTAAATAACAAGGTGACCGGAAACTTGCGGCGGCGATCAATGCGAATATGGACAATATCCTTAGGATCGACTTCCATATCAATCCAGGAGCCGCGCACCGGTATAATTCGTGAGCTATAAATAATTTTCCCGCTGGAGTGGGATTTCCCCTTGTCATGGTCAAAAAACACACCGGAAGACCGGTGCAGCTGACTGACTACGACACGCTCGGTTCCATTGATAATAAAGGTGCCTTTTTCCGTCATTAAGGGGATCGTACCAAAATAAATTTCCTGCTCCTTGATGTCGCGGATGTTAGAAACTCCGGTTTCAACATCAATTTCATAGACGACCAGCCTGACCGTAAGCCGCAGCGGTATCTCATAGGTCATTCAACGGTGAACGCACTCCTCAATACTGTGCTTTACTTCCCCGAATCGGTACGACACGAATTCAAGGGATGCGCTGCCGGTAAAATCTTTGATCGGAAAAACAGATTTAAAAACGGTCTGCAAGCCGATTTTCTCACGCTTTTCGGGCGGTACATCCATTTGCAAAAACCGTTGAAACGATTCACGTTGCATCCCGATCAGATCAGGGATTCCCACGATTTGTTTTATCTTACCAAAATTTTTCCGAAACCGTTTTGGTGCCAACGGATTTTTTGACATGCCATCTCCATTGTTTTTTGGGGTTATGAGTTGCTGGTGATGAGTT
>JBFFCW010000104.1:0-10238 GCA_041559695.1 Desulfobacterales bacterium | reverse complement strand
TGCATTGAACCATCAACAACGGATTAGAACCGATGCCTCACATGGAGGTTAACATATGAAAATCATTTTGAAAGAAACGATTGATTCCCTCGGTATTATCGGCACTGAAGTCCGGGTGGCAGACGGTTATGCCCGCAATTACCTCTTGCCTCAAAACAAGGCAGTTGTCGCCACTCCTCAAAATCGCAAAATGCTCGAGCAGGAAAGCGCCAAATTTGAACTCCAGATCGCCAAAGAGCGCAAATTGGCCGAAGAAATGGCCCAGCGGCTCGAAGGAGTGGTCTGTAAAATTGCTGCTAAAGTTAGCGAAGAAGACCGCCTGTACGGATCCGTTTCGGTACGCGATATCGTCGATACGCTGGCCAACCAGGACATCGTTGTTGAAAAACGGATGGTTCTGCTAAAAGAACCCATCAAGGCAATTGGGTCGTATAATGTTCCGATCAGGGTATACAACGATGTTGAGCCTGAAATTACCGTTGAAATTGTAGCGGAATAACTTGTAGTTTACATTTGATGCCCGGGTGTGTATTTTAGAGATCACCAATAAATGGGTAATGCCACCAGAAGCGGTTTCAAAACCCCATCTGAGGCCCAATGGCTGCGTTGCCCCGCAAGCGGGATTCGCATCTGATTTATTAGATTTGGGTGCAGCACAGACTCCGATAAATGTTCACAAACCCATGTATGCTGAGAACAACGACTTTCTCGATCGGCCTGCACTTGATGCATACATTAATTTTATAAGATCAGATATGTAATCCGCGCTTAGCGGGACCCTTGAACCAGATCTGAGGTTTTGAAACCACTTCTGACAAAATTTATCAATTTAGCTGAGTTTAAACCCATTCGACCTTTAGCCCATTTCCAACCCATTGCGCCGATAGGAACCTATGGCAGATCAACAGCTGCAAAGCCAAAAAGATCCATCACTTTACCGTCTGCCCCCACAAAGCATCGAGGCGGAAGAATCCCTGCTTAGCGCCATACTCGTCGATAACAATACATTGCTGGATGTTATCGAAATTCTTTCCACTGCCGATTTTTATCGAACCGCGCATCAAAAAATATTTGCGTCCATCATGGACTTGTTTGATCGGGGTGAGCCCGTTGATCTGGTTACACTGGCCAACAATTTGAAAGAAAAAGGCCATCTGGACGCGGTCGGCGGCGCCAGTTACCTAGCACGACTTGTTGATGCGGTGCCCGTAGCAGTCAATGCGCAGCATTATGCCAAGATCGTTGCAGACAAGGCGTCCTTAAGGCATTTGATTGAAAAGGCCAATGCCATTACCAAACGCTGTTATGATGACCGCGGAAATGTCGATGATATTATTGATTTTGCCGAGACGTCCATTTTTGAGATTTCAGAACGAAAGGCCAGCCAGGCCTTTTATCCGATCAGTCGACTCATCATCGGCAATATTGAAACCCTGGAAGAAAAACAGGGCAACAAAAGCTTGGTCACCGGCGTCCCCATGGGTTTTGGCCGCCTGGATAACCTGACTAGCGGATTGCAGAATTCAGACCTCATCATTCTGGCCGCCCGTCCGAGTATGGGCAAAACCGCCCTGGCCTTGAATATCGCCAGAAATGCTGCCGTTGATGCCAACATTCCGGTGGCCGTATTCTCGCTGGAAATGTCAAAAGAACAATTATCGCTGAGAATGCTGTGCGCAGAGGCCCGTCTGGATTCATCCCGCCTGAGGGGCGGTTTTTTCAGTATGGATGACTGGCGCCGGCTCACCGATGCTGCAGGCGTTCTATCAGAATCACCCATCTATATTGACGATTCCCCTGTCCTGACGGCGATGGAAATTCGGGCAAAAGCGCGCCGGCTTAAAATGGATAAAAATATCGGCCTGGTCATCATCGACTACCTGCAGCTTATGAAGGCCCATCGCAGTTCAGAGCGCAGGGATCTTGAAATATCAGAAATGTCCCGTTCATTAAAAGCATTGGCCAAAGAGCTTGAGATCCCGGTTTTAGCGTTGTCTCAGCTAAATCGTATGCTGGAACAGCGTAATGATAAACGTCCGAAACTATCTGATCTGAGGGAGTCCGGCGCTCTTGAACAGGATGCCGATGTCGTCGCCTTTATTTACAGAGATGACGTGTACAATCAGGATGAGAATAACCCCCTGAAAGGAACGGCTGAGATCATTTTAGCCAAGCAGCGCAACGGACCCACCGGAAAAGTCATCCTCACCTTCTTGGATGCCTATACCCGTTTTGAAATTTTAGCGCCGGAAGATATGGTGGATAATATTTAGGTTTCAGGTGTCAGAAAACGGATGACAGAAGTCAGATAACAGAAAACAAAGTCTGCCCTCTCTCGTCTGTTTTCTGTGCTCTGTCCCCCGTTTTCTGTATCTGCCTATTCCCCCTTTGTTGTGTCCCGTAAGTAATTTACAAAATAAGGCAGACGGTTTTCTGCCCTCATTCATCGGTTTACTGACACCTGACACCTGAAACCTGAAACCAGGGGTTTTGTGTGGTTTAAAGAACTCAACTGAACTGAAATATACCACACGACTTTTGTAATATTTTTTAAGGAACATAACCCTGGACTTGCAACCGATAAGGAACTGGCTTATTATCTGGCTTGGATAATACGATGAAAAGACTTTTTGGAAATACCGCCGGTCTTAAAGCCAACCAAATCCGACGACTTGAGAACTTTTACCGCCGCCGCATTCAACCCCAATTCTTAATCAGCCCAGAGCTGGCCAGCGATCTGAGCAGCCTGTCTCATGAAATCCGGCGTCAGATCGGCCTGCTGGTCAACCGTCAGGGTAAAGTGGCATATGTGATCGTCGGTGATCATAAAAAAATCGTCATCCCCTCAATCAGTGAATACCGGGCTGCTCCCGGTCGCTTGAAAGGGTTACGCTGCATCCACACCCACCTGGCCAATGAACCGCTGACCGACGACGATCTTACCGACTTGAGCCTGCTGCGGCTTGACATGATGGCAGCCGTTGCCAACGGTGAAACCGGTATAACCAAACGGGTCTACGCCGCCCATATTCTTCCCAAAAACCCCGGCGGCGTTCCTTACCGCATCCTACCCCCCTTGCCGCCGTCTCAACTGGATATCGACTGCCTGGCAATGATACAGGCGCTGGAAGCCGAACTTGCGCGCCTGAGCAAAGGTCACACTGCCGATTCCGATAAAGAGAGGGCATTGCTGGTCAGTGTGTCTGCGACTTCAAAACAAAATGCCCTTGAATCGCTAGCCGAGTTAAACTCACTGGCAAAATCGAGCCGAATCGAAATCGCCGGCACGGTGATCCAGCAACGCTCGCAAAAGAAGGCTCAATTTCTGATCGGCCCGGGGAAACTGCAGGAATTGGCAATTCTGGCATTGCAAGAGGCGGCAACCGTTATCATATTTGATCAGGAATTAAATCCTTCCCAGATTCGCGCCATTACCGACCAAATCGAATTGAAGGTCATCGACCGAACCCAGCTCATCCTGGATATTTTTGCGCAGCGAGCCCAAACCCGTGAGGGTAAGTTGCAGGTCGAACTGGCCCAATTGAAATATTTACTGCCGCGTTTGATCCTGAAAAATACTGCCATGTCACGGTTAACCGGCGGGATCGGGGGGCGCGGACCAGGCGAAACCAAGTTAGAGATCAATCGACGACGCGCACGCGACCGAATTGCACGGCTTGAACGCGAATTGTTGGCTGTGCGAAAGCACCGCAAGCAGCAAAGGGCTCAGCGGCAGAAAAAGGGGCTGGCGGTCATATCTATCGTCGGCTACACCAATGCGGGCAAATCCACCCTGTTAAATACGCTGACGAAAAGTAATGTTTTGGCGGAAAGCCGCCTATTCGCCACTCTGGACCCTTCAAGCCGACGGTTAAAGTTTCCGAGAGATACCGAGGTCATTATCAGCGACACGGTTGGATTTATTAAGGACCTGCCAGCGGATCTTTTGGTCGCTTTTCGGGCAACGCTTGAGGAACTTGAAAATGCCGACCTGCTGCTGCACATCATCGACATCAGCAATCCGCAATACCTGACGCAAATCGATTCGGTCGAACAAATTATTGCCGATTTGAATTTAGCGCATACGACTTCTATTCGAGTGCTCAACAAAATAGACCGCGTCAGCACGGATCAAATTCAAAAATTAAATCGTCAACTTGGTGGAATGACGATTTCAGCTAAACAAAAATCGACCCTTTTGCCCTTAATCGACCGGATGGAAACGCTATTGGCGGATATCCGCCCGCACTAGAAGTGGTTTCAAAACCTCAGATCAGGTTTAAGGGCTAAAAGTGCCTTGTGGCCTTAAGCTTGGGCATTTAACATAGACAGGATTCCTTAACTTTAGTCACTTTAGATCGCTTTAAATCCCACCGCAGACGGGAGCCTCGGATGGGGCTTTGGGGCTAATTCTAAACGATTGCCGTAATCTTATACAGAGGCTGACCATATGGATATTGAAGATGCAAAAAGAGTTGGTATCGAAGCCATCTACAGCGGTGCCAGGGTGCTGCGCAATCATTTTGGCCGCATTGCGCAAATCAATCAAAAAGGCGCCTTTGACCTTGTAACCGAAGCAGATACTGAATCCGAAAAACAAATTATGGAGATCATTCTTAAAGCGTTTCCCGATCATGCTATTTTGGCTGAAGAAAGCGGCGTAAACAAAGGATCCGCAGAATATCAATGGCTAATCGATCCGCTTGATGGCACGACAAATTATGTCCACCAGCTGCCGTTTTTTACCATTGCGATCGCATTGGCCGTACACGATAAAATTGAGCTCGGATTGGTACTCAACCCTATGGATGGCGAGCTTTACTCGGCAATAGCCGGTAACGGCGCAGCGTTAAACGGCAAGCCCATCAACGTGTCATCAACTGCATCTGTTTCCGACAGCCTGCTGGTAACCGGTTTCCCCTATAACTTTAACGAGATTGTCGAACCGGCAATGAAACGCTTTGGCGTTTGCCAGCAGGCCTCTCAAGGCGTTCGGCGGCTCGGTTCGGCCGCCCTCGACATGTGTTATTTAGCCTGTGGGAGATTTGACGGGTTCTGGGAGCAGAACCTGAAACCCTGGGATAAAGCGGCCAGCGCAATCATTGCCGCAGAGGCCGGTGCGGTGATTACCGATTTTTCAAACCAGCCTTTCTCGCTCGATCAAAAAGAAATCCTGGTCACCAACGGCAGGATTCATGAAGAGTTGCTGTCCTTGCTCAATATAGAATAGAAGAATAAAACCCATCTTAAAAATGGGTGATCCCGTAATCAGGACGGCCGGCTGAGCCGGTTTAGCCCGTTTAAATCGGAAAAATGTTTTTTTTACGGGCAAACGGGCTCAACGGGCAACGGGCACAATCTGAGGAGGTTAGATGCATTTTTGAAATAGGTTTGAAGAAGTGGTTTCAAAACGTCAGATCACTTTTGAGAGCAAGGCGCAGGCCGATGAAAAAGCGCAGCAGACATTTGAGTATGTGAGCATTTTGAAGAGGTCTGCAACGCAGCTATCGGATGCGAGATGGGGTTTTGAAATTACTTCTAAAATTGTCCGGACTCCAGCTTCTGATGAAAAAAATCGACCTGTTTCTGAATCGAGCTGCTTTCTTTTAATCCTCGCTCAATGCTATGAATGGAATGAAGGGCGGTGGCATGGTACCGGTTAAAGGCCTTGCCGATACTCTGGAGCGGTGCATCAGTATAGCGGCGAGACAGATAAATCGCCATTTGCCTCGGCCGCACGAAGCATTGTTTGCGTGAACGCGAAACAATTTCTTTAAGTGAACAATTGTAATATTTGCAAACCAGCTTTTTGATCACCTCTATGCTGATTTTTTTACGCTGCCGCACAATATTTTTAACGACACTTTCTGTCAGATTCAAATCAATCGGAGCGCCCAACAAAGACGATTTGGCAGCAACACCATTGAGACCGCTTGATAGCTGTCGGATGTCCTCCGTCAGCTCACCCGCCAGGTAATTGATGACGTCATCGGGAATCCGGTAACCATTGCTCAGCGCCTTTTTTCTCAATATGCGGACCCGGGTCCTGAAATTGGGCGCGTCAATACTGGAAATCAGACTGCCAGATAAACGGGACCTTAATTTATCATTTAATTTGGGAATGTCACCGGGCAGAAAACAACTGGAAAAAATAATTCGTTTGCCGGCTTCAAATAGCGAATCCAATGTTAGTGCCAGCTCCACCTGGGTTCTTGCCTTGCCGCTAAGGTAATGAACATCTTCAAGAAGCAGGACATCACAGTTATTGCGGTATTTTCCTTTAAATTTATTGATCGAATCCTGGCGGAATGCCTGTACCATTTCATTACTGAAGTCTTCCGCGGTAATATAATAGACCCGCTCGTCGGGATATTCGGATAAAACATGATGCCCGATCGCCTGGGAAAGATGGCTTTTGCCCATGCCGGTTTTGGAAAGCAGGAATAAGGCATTTTGCTGGGTCTCTTTGCGTGAAGCCAGCGAAAGAGAAGCCGAATAGGCAAAATCATTGCTGGCGCCCACCACGAATTGATCGAAGGTGAAATCCCTTCTTAAAAATCGTCCGCTGTGCGGGCGGATTGAATCATTTGGAAGCGGCAATTGATGATCGGGCATTTGTTCTTTCGGACGGTCCGGTTTTCTTTTAGCGCTAACCGCAAACGTCAGGTTGCATAAATTGCCGGTTGCGGTGCTCAGTTCTGCGGAAATCAGATTTCCATAAAGATCGCTTACCCGTTTTTTGGAAAAGAAATTGGGGCAGGCCAGGATCCAGTGATCGTTTTCGCCCTTCTCTAAATCCAACGGCTCAATCCACATTTCAAAACTGTGTGTGGGGATCCGATTCTTAATGGCAGATTTAACTTTTTTCCAGACGGCTTCCATCGGCTTTGGCATAACTCTTTAAAACACAAATTCAGTATTGACGGTATGTTAGATGATATTTTATGAAAAAAAATACGAAGCTAAACGGTTTGGAAGGTTTAATTATGATTATCTTATAATTAAAAAAACAAAAGCTTGTTTAAGGCATGAGACAAATTCAGTCAAACTGGATAAAAGCTGTTTTGGAATCCATTGTCGAACGGTTTTGAACAATCTATATCTGTTCGTTTTCATTATACTAAATATACAGATAGCGACAAGTATCTTTAAATAGGACCTTTTCCAAATCAAAGGTATTTTTAAGTATTTTAAGTATATCCACACTCCGCAAGAAGTTATTGACAACAAAGTAATCTTCTAAAATCACGCATTATCTTACATTATCTTTGATTTTTAAAAAAACAAAAACGACTTTTAGCATAAACTACGTAAACGACTGAATATCAGGAGTTCACGGCTGCTAAAGAAATTTGTTTGAATTTTTTTTTTATGACCGCTAAACTCAGGATGATAAATTCATGGTCTTCGGCAGATAGAAAAATCGTTTTTTCATAGCGACAGGGTCTTTGGCCCGGAAAACAAAAATCGATGATAGCTGAAAAAATTATTATCCGGGGCGCCAGACAGCATAATTTAAAAAACCTTGATGTTGAGTTGCCGCGCGACAAACTGGTGGTTATCACCGGCCTGTCCGGTTCCGGGAAATCAACGCTTGCTTTTGATACCCTTTATGCTGAAGGTCAGCGCCGGTATGTTGAATCGCTTTCCACCTATGCGCGCCAATTTTTAGAACGCATGGAAAAGCCCGACGTTGATCTGATTGAAGGCCTATCGCCGGCCATCGCCATTGAGCAAAACACCGCCGGACATAACCCGCGCTCAACCGTCGGGACGGTAACCGAGGTATATGATTACCTTCGGCTGCTGTATGCGCGCAGCGGCACGCCGCATTGTTATCAATGCGGTAAGGAGATTCGTTCTCAGACGTTGGACCAGATCGTAGACCACGTCATGTCTTTGGAGGATAAAACGCCGGTCATCATTTTATCTCCTCTGATTTCAGATCAAAAAGGAACCCATGAAAATCTGCTGAAACGACTTAAAAAGGACGGTTTCGCCCGGGTCCGGGTCGATGGGAAGATGACCGATATCGAAGATGTCGGCAAGCTGGTAAAAAATAAAAAGCATTCCGTGGAAGTCGTTGTGGATCGTCTGGTCATCCAAGATAAGGTCAGAAATCGCCTGGCGGACTCACTGGAACTGGCAATGGCGCAATCCAATGGACTGGTTTGCATCGAGGTCCAGGGACAGGGCGCCACGCTGTTTAATGAAAAGGCGGCTTGCAGCAAATGCGGAATCAGTTATCCCGAATTTAGCCCTGCAAGCTTTTCATTTAATTCCCCCCAGGGCGCCTGCCCCCATTGCGACGGACTGGGATCAACAACTGAATTTGATCCGGCGCTAATTGTTCCCAATGCGGAATTGTCATTGCGCGAAGGTGCGGTTGCACCCTGGGCCAATCGCAACAGCGTTCATTTTGCGGAGTTTTTAGATGCCCTCACACAACAATATGGCGTTGATATTTACACGCGCTACAAAGATTTACCCGAAGAATTCAAACAGGTTCTGCTTTACGGCTCGGGTGATAATCTGATTACGTTTTACTTTGATCGTGATCATCACCGCATCAGCTATCAAAAGCCCTTTGAAGGCCTTATTCCCAACCTTGAACGGCGGTACCGCGAAACCGACTCGAGATGGTCGCGAGAAGAAATCGGACGTTATATGAATTTTCAACCTTGCCCGGAATGCAGCGGTGAAAAATTAAATCGTGCGAGTCGATCCGTCAAAGTGGGCGGTCTGACCCTTTCGCAGTTGACCGCTTTGTCCATATCCAAACTCCGCCTCTTTTTTCTGGATTTGAGACTGGAAGGCAAAAAAGAAATCATCGCCCGGCGCATTCTAAAAGAGATCGTTGAGCGGCTGGGTTTTCTGGAAAACGTCGGGCTTTCCTATCTGACCCTGGGCCGCTCCGCGCATTCACTCTCCGGCGGTGAAAGTCAGCGTATTCGACTCGCCACCCAGATCGGTTCAAAATTAACCGGTGTGCTGTATGTCTTGGATGAACCCAGCATCGGGCTGCACCGTCGAGATAACCAACGTCTGCTGGCAACCCTGCTGCAAATGCGCGATCTCGGAAATACGGTGCTGGTGGTTGAACATGATGAAGAAACCATTCGAGCTGCCGATTATGTGATCGATATGGGTCCGGGAGCCGGGATCAATGGTGGTGAGATTATCTTTGCCGGTCCGCCTTCTGAATTGAGCACCCATGAAACCTCGTTAACCGGTCAGTATTTATCCGGTCGCAAACAAATAGCAATCCCTGCAGCGAGGCGTCTCAATAGCGGCCCATATCTGATGATTGAGGGGGCAACAGCCAACAATTTGAAGAAGATCGATGTAAAATTCCCGCTGGGTTGCTTCATCTGTGTCACCGGCGTTTCCGGCTCGGGCAAATCAACGCTGGTACTGGAAACGCTGTATAAAGCGCTGATGCAAAAACTTTTCCATGCCCGGGTACCCGCCGGAGCTCACCGGCAACTGCGGGGGGTAGAAAACATCGATAAGGTCATTCACATCGATCAGAGCCCGATCGGCCGGACACCCCGTTCAAATCCGGGCACGTATACGGGGGCTTTTACGCATATCCGCGAGCTGTATTCGCGCACGCCGGAAGCCCGCATGCGGGGATACAAGCCCGGTCGCTTCAGCTTCAATGTCAAAGGCGGCCGATGTGAAGCTTGCCAGGGTGATGGCATCATTAAAATAGAAATGCATTTTTTGCCCGATGTGTATGTAACCTGTGATGTCTGTCAGGGCCGACGCTATAACCGGGAAACACTCGAGGCTCGCTACAAAGGGAAAACAATCGCAGAAGTGCTGGATATGACCGTCAACCAGGCGCTGGAATTTTTTGGAAAAATCGGCAAAATACAGACCATCCTGCACACGCTGGTCGAAGTCGGCCTGGGCTATATCCAGATCGGCCAGCCGGCCCCCACCCTATCGGGCGGTGAGGCCCAACGCGTCAAGCTCTCCAGAGAGCTCAGCAAAAGGTCCACTGGCAGCACCGTTTACATTTTGGACGAACCCACCACAGGATTGCACGCCGATGATATCCAGAAACTGCTCGGAGTGCTCAACCAACTTGTGGACCAGGGCAATACGGTTGTGGTCATCGAACATAACATGGATATTATTAAGACGGCAGATTACATTATTGATCTGGGCCCGGAAGGCGGGGATGAGGGTGGGTACATGGTGGGATGCGGCACGCCTGAAGAAGTCATTGA
>JBFFCW010000103.1:0-10254 GCA_041559695.1 Desulfobacterales bacterium | reverse complement strand
TGGGTTCGTTTATTTCGTTAACCGGCAAACCGGCAACAAAATCCGGATGCAACAGGGCATAAGCACCCAGACAGAGACCCAAAAAACAGTAGGACAAAACCAGCGGGAAGCGCATCATGCCGTCTAAAAACAGGGCCCGGTTGGTGTCATCCACGCTGCGGGTGGAAAGTTCCCGCTGGGCCTGAGTCTGGTCGCAACCGTAATACGAGAGGTACAAAAATAGTCCGCCGATCAGCATGGGCCAGAAACCAAATGTTTGGCCATCCCCCAGGCCGTGGCTCGCAAAATCCACGGCCCGCAATCTTGCCGGCTGGTCAAATACGACGGACAGGCCGCCGGTCAGATGAACGGCCATAATGATCGCTGCCAGGATGGCGCCAAACAGCACCACGATTTGAATCACATCAGACCAGATGACGGCTTTCATGCCCCCCATGACGTCATATACGATCGTAACGCCCCCCAGCATCAGCACGGCCGCCCAGAACGGAATGTTCAGACAGATCATCAACACCAGAGATATGCCGTAAACGGTCACGCCGGTACCAAAAGCGCGGATAAATTGAAAAAGAATGCTGATGATGGTGCGGGTGGCCGCATCAAAACGCTTTTCGAGGTAGGCGTAAAGGGAAATGAGTTTAAGGCTCCGCAAAACCGGAAAGATAAAGGCCATCAGTATCATCATGGCAAAGGGGACGGCCAGTTCATACTGAAGCCAGATCATCCCGCCGCCTGCGGCAAAGGCTACAAAGGCCGGTGCCCCCAGCAGGCTGTTGGTTGAGCATTGGGTGGCCATGGTGGAAAGGGCGATGGGAAGCGGTGCAGTTTTGTTACCGCCCAGGTAGTAGTCCCGGCCCGTTTTTTGGCCGCGGGCTAAAAAAAAGCTTAAACCGATCATACCGATCAGGTAGATGATGATGATGGCCCAATCGAAGGCATTTAAGGTCATGAAATTCCTTCTAAGTTCTGTATATTGTTAAAATTTGTTCCCGATTACATAACATATTTATCAGTTGCGCAAAATCTGCTAAAGTTATTGTTTGACAGTGAGTCATGGATTTGCCATCATTTATTTCAAAACCTATCTCAAAAATGGTAAATAGGGTTTTGGGTTAGCCGGTTTAGCCAGTTGAGCCGGCTGGGCCCGTTTAAATTGGAAAAATGTCTGAACTTAATTTTTGCGGGCAAACAGGCTAACAGGCAACGGGCACAACCTGTGGAATTCGGGCATATTGAGCCGAACCATAACACTAACCTGGGCACGTATACACCTTTTTAGGATTTATTCCACGTGGAGGAAGACGGAAATGACCGAAACAACTCGCCCAAAAACGTTCAAGCAAGTCTGCACCTGCCAAAATTGCGGAAACGAGGCTGAAATGATTGTCACCTGCTCCTTTGAGCCCGTTGAAGAAGCTCCCGCAGCGCAGGTCGCGCCCAGCGGCGAACTGCAATCCGAAAAAAATCGAGTGCCGGGGCAGGCCACCTGCACGCATTGCGGGAATGAGGCCGAAATATTAGTCGATATTGGATAGCGCGATACCATCAGATAAATAAAGGAGATGGTATGAAATCCATCACCATGGTTATGGTTTTCATTTTTGTCGGTCTGACTGCTTGCGGGGTGCAGGCTGAAATTTACTCCTGGACCGATGAAAACGGTGTCAAACATTACAGCCACAACCCCCCGCCCGATCGATCGGTTCCCGTAAAAACCGCGCCTGAAATCCAGCCCGGCCCGACAACCGAACAGGAGATCGAAAAAATAAACGAAGAAAACATTGACGCCATTCTCGAAGCGCTTGATAAAGAAGAACAGGCGTCCGCTCAAAAGCCGGCCAAAGTCCAAAAACCGCCTTCCCGCCAGGAGCGCATCGCAGCCGAAAAGGAAAAACTGGCAGAAAAGATCGCCTGGTTAGAGCAGCTGCCACCGAAGGCGTATACGAATACGCGCAGCAAGCAGGCCATTATCGGGCGCTATCAATATCAACTGCAGCAGCTGCAGTCGAATCCCGACGAATACTTCAAGAATTATGGGTACTAAAGCCAAGATATAGGTTTCAGGTGTCAGTGTTCAGGTGTCAGAATTGACCGATCTGAAATTCCGCTATTTCTGCTGTTGACACCTGACACCCGACACCTGAAACCTTGGTAAAAGCAAACGTTTTAACCTGCTTTTTGACAGACCAGATGATAATCCTGGCGCACCAGATAAACAAGAATCATCCAGATGGCACAGATGCTGACCGAAAACCAGCTGAGCTGAGGCACACTGACCGTAAACGGCAGCCACTGGGTAAAGAGCAGGATTAATATAGACCCGGACACCTTGAACAGGCGATAGCCGAACATGTCAATCCAGGCCTTGGCCTGATAAATGAGAACGGAATCCACGGGCACATACAGCAGCTCTTTGGATGCACGGTTGATCGAGTATGACAGCGCACGATCGCTGATTTTGGTGGCAGCACTGAAATACAGGGTGGGTTGAATAAAGAACCAGCATGAAAAAATCCAGATCATCAACGGCTGTAACAGCAGTCCGGCAATCGGCCCCAGCGCCCGATGGACGAGGGGTGTGATGCCCAAGTTGATGGCAATGGCCACACCCCCCATTACGCTGAAAAACAAAGACAAAAATGCGGTGCGGGCTTCGCGCTCCGGATAGGCGGCTTCAACCGTATTTAAAAACTGATATTCCACCAGGGGGGATACGAGCTGGGCCAGCAGCAATATGGCCGCAATCAGGAGCAGGTAACGGCTGTGGCGCAAGATCCGCCAGCCGCCGCTGATCGGCTCAACGGAAACCAGGTGCTCCACTTCACAGTAAAGGCCGATACGGCCCATAACCCAGGTCAGAGCGAAAATTAATATGATAATCACGGCAGCCGTTATCAACAAATCCGGTGTCTGCAGCGGTGTGTTTTTGATAAGCATGGCAGCCGCCCACCCACCGGCCACGCCACCCACCAGTCCACCGGTACCCACAACCCCATACCAGGATTTTCCTTCCCGGGTGGTATAAATGGAATTGGTGAGGCTCCAAAATTGTTCGACCAGAACGACCCCTAAAATATCCACGAATACATAAAAACAGGCGGCAATCATGGGGTTGGGATGATTCAATAACAGCCGGAAAACGACCAGCAGGCCGCTGATGGTCAAACAGGTACTCAGCACCACATGGATCCGATTATAGCGCGCCACCAGACGATGATAATAGGTAATAAATGCGCCCATGGTGACAGCGGTGGCAATCCAGATATACGGCAGCTTCTCAGCCCCCAGGGATTCTATAAACAGCGAACGGCTTGCCGGTTTGAGTTGATACAGGGCCAGAATAATCAGAAAAAAATTTATGAATAAAAAAGTCGAACGCACACCAATCGTTCGAAAAGAGGTATATTTTTCATCGCATTCCAGGAGCCGGTCATTATTTGAACTTTTAGCTTGCATTTTTTAAAATAGCAGTAATAATAATAGTTATGATTAAGGTCGAGGTCCTGTTTAAACTACTGGTGATTATCCTGCTTTGCACGCTCCCGGCAGGTGCCCAGCCCCCGGAGCCGGAACTGGGCGAAAGCTGCGATCCGCGGCTGCAAAAAGCGCTCGAAACCCGTTTGGGCTCGCTTCAGCTGAAAAAAGCGACCGCGCTAAAAGATCTCAGCGTCGTGATAGTCGATATCACCGATATTTCCGAACCCCGCATGGCCTACGTCAATCCGAACGAGATGATGTATGCCGCCAGTTTACCCAAAATTGCCATTCTGCTGGGCGCATTTGAAAAAATCGCCGACGGGGAAATGACCCTCGATGACAAAACCCTTGAAAAACTCAAACTGATGATCCGCAACTCATCCAACGCGGCCGCATCTGACATTCTTGACCGTGTCGGAATGGATTATCTGGCCGATCTGCTGCAATCATCCCGTTATCGACTGTATGATCCTGAAAAAAACGGCGGAATCTGGGTCGGCAAAGAATACGGCAAGGCCCCCGCCTGGCGGCGCGATCCGCTCCACAATCTGTCTCACGGCGCCACCGCCTTACAGGTCGCGCGCTTTTATTATCTTCTGGAAACCGGACAGCTGGTTTCGCCCGAACTCAGCAAACTGATGAAGGCCATCATGGCCGACCCGGCCCATGAGCATAAATTCGTCAAAGGGCTAAAGGCCGTCCAGCCGGATTCGGAGATTTACCGCAAATCCGGCACCTGGGGACCCTACCATTCCGACAGTGCCATTGTCGAGCATCATGGCCGCCGCTATATCGCCGTGGCCCTGGCCAAAAGCCGCCAAGGTGAACAATGGCTCCAAAAACTGATTGTGGCGCTTGACGACATTATTTGTCCGGTTGAGATGCATTCGAACTAAATTTTCCCACCTTGTAATATTTTTCCAGCAGGCGATGAATACGTGTCGCCAGCGTCTGATGTACCACCGCCGAATTTTTACGCAACACATTCGACATCACCACCACCATATAATACAGCTGCGGGTCGGCAGCCGGCGCTTCGATAATCGCCACCGAATTGAGCATGTTCTTGACGTTGCCGTGATATTTTTTACACGTAAAGCCGGCCTCAGGTTCGCACTTATACAGTGATCCGGATTTAAAATAGACCGCCGCGCTTTTCAGCGCCGGTGATGAGGCATAGCGGATGCGCCGCTGGGTCATGTACAGCAGCCGTTTGATTTCGCGGCTCGAGAAGGCATCCACCAGTTTTCCCTGCTCCAGCTTTATCAACCAGCGCAGCAGTTCCTGCGGGGTGGCATAACTGGTCGTTCCCGGCACCAGCCGCTTGCCTTTCCACGTAAAAAAAGATCCCTGGCGAAGCTGGGCGATGTCCAGGCCGTTGCGTGTCACCGGATCCTGCAGCGCCCGTGCCAGCAGTGCCCTGAGCTCCTTTTTTGAAGCGGTCTTAAAAAACTGCTGGGCTTCGGTCTCGCTGACCGGATAGGATGGCCCGTATTGAACCAACAACATCAAGTGTTTCAATACCATACTGGCAGCCGCGTTGGAGCTGGCCGAAAGCATCCAGTCCAGGTAGGTCCATAAACTGGCCTGGTCACCGGCCTTAATTTTCGGGTATCGCACCCGGGAATCTCCCGGCTGCCAGAGCGGAACCACATGGTGATCCGATTGAATAAATTCATCGGCGGTGACCAGCGTGCTGCGTAATATGCTCAGGCGCGCATCGATATCGTCGGGATAAACGTCGGCCAGCGCCTGGAAAATACCCAGGGCAATCAAAATTTTAGCCACACTGCCCGGGTTGGCCCGCTCTGTGCTGCGGTGTTCGGCATATCGCGGCTGGTCAATGTCAGTTAAATCCAGCACGGCCAGCGCATAGCGGTCCGCCTCAGCGCCAAGCAAGTTTTGCACCCTGGCGGCAAATTCGGTTTCGGCATCCGGGATCTCAAAATCCGGTTTGGCCTGAAGGCGCAAATCCACCGCATCGATCGACAACAGGGCGCCGGGAGGCTGCTGGGGAGCCCGCACCTTGCCTTCCATGGCCAGGCGATAGCCTTCCAATCTGCTGATGCCCGTATACCCATAACCATCCAGCGGATAGGCCCCGCAGGTTGCAGCGACAATTAAAGTGATGATACTGACCGTAGCGCTTAAAAAGAATTTCATCGTTGCACCATTGCCGGGATTTCATCCAGGTTGACCCTTCGGAGGTGATTTTGTTGTAAACGACTGTCCAGATTGTTCAAAAAAAGATTTTGCTGGGCCCTGATGCTTTCTAAAAACGGTCGAATTTGAAATAGCATGAGCCTGTTCTGGTAAAAACCAAATTCGATATCTGCGGGCACCGGCCGGCCCTGAGCGTCCTGTAATTTGGGAAACCGCTCGGGTACCGTGCGGGCAAAATCCATCAAATGCCGGACCTCGACCTCACTTAACACCGCCAGCGTCCCGCTGGCCGAAACCTTCGATACACCGCCCCCGCTTAACAGCACCCGTTTATAAGGATCAGTCGCATGGGCCAGAAAACGGATGCTGCCGCTTTGCGTATTTATCTTGAGTTCCTCAGCCGTTTGGCCCGAGACCGCTCCGCCAACGCCTTCATTTATTGCCACCGTCAGCCAGCCCGGCTTTCCGCTTTCAATATCTGCGGTAACCGCAACACCGGACTTTTCCACCGGAACGCTCTTCATCAGCAGTACCGATGCGTAAACATGTTCCGGGGCTTCCATAAAGGCCTGGCGCCATCGAAACGCGCGCGCGGAAAACGGTGAGGCCCATACCCGCTGAATGGCTGCCATGACGTTTTCAAAACCGACAACATGGGGCACGGTCAGATTGAGACCCGCACCGGTAAATCCCGGCAAATCTTCCACGTTGGTGTCGCTGCGCACAAAGACGCCATAGGTTCCGTCCGGGCCGAAGGTCTCCTGCATGGCGGCCCGCAGCTGGTTGCGAAATGCTTCACCCGGATCCGCCTGCACGATCCATTTTCGGATTTGCTCCAGAAATTTTTGAATGATTTGATCCTGTCGCTGGGGGTCGCCTTTGAGGCGCCGGATGATTTTGTATTGATCCTGCATCCAGCGAAAGGCCGTAATTCCGCCAGGCTCGATGGGCTGCTCGAGTAATTGGCGAAATCGTCCAAAGGGAATCACCAGGCCGTCGGCGACGGATTCCGGAAAATAGTGTTTGAGCTCGCCCAAATTGGCGGCTTTGGGGCCGCAGATTCTCCCCGAATCCGCACTCCGCAGCGTATCGAGAGAAAACAGGCGGCGGGTGTCCAGATCCAGCTTTTTAAGATCCGGCCGTATTAAAAACGCTTTAGGGCCCTCAGCCGTATCAAAGATGGGATCCCATTGCGGGCCATCGGCTGCCAGTTGAACAATGCCGCGCGGGCTGACAGCCATCACCACCTGCTGGTCTGCCATGGATTGAATCAACGGCAGCCATTTCTGATCGATGGCGACATTGGGAATACCCAGGTTTCGGGCCAGCAGCTGAACATGAGATAAAATATTGCCTTCGCCGGTCGTCAGTATGCCGGCAACCGGAGGCAGATCTTCGGTGGTCGAGGGCAGCACGTAAATGTCCTTTGAATCAAATTTAGCGGGAATTTTGCCGGATGACGATATTTTGAGCCTGCCGCGCGCCAGCCCGGCGTTTAAACCTCTTAATCCTGAATCGACCGGTTGCCCGAAAAGAAAGTTGCGGATGCCAAGCTGTTGATTGGCGTCGGCAATCAGGCTTTCGAGTACCGCGGTGTAAGACAGCAAGAGGCTGCCGCGCAGGCGATCATGAATATAGCGGCGACTGAGCGGTTCAATGGTTTCAAAATGCCTGACGGTTTCACCCAGGGAATATCGCAGTGTTCGGTCGGCCCATTCGGGCATACGCGCGGTATATTCCAGCTCCGCCTTGTAATCGATGAGCAGCGGCTGATTGTGCATGAGCCGGCTGAGGTTTTGCTGCAGCGCCTGTTGCTGGCGCGCGGAAATAAACCCGATGCCGTAAAGACCATCGGCATATTTCATCAGCCATGCGAGCCTTTCGCGGCGGGTGGCTTCCGCCAGTTGCTCGACCATGATATCGCCCATGCGAAACAACTCGCCTTCCAACAAAATACCGGCATCCAGCACGGCCAGTTTCTGGGAAGCGTTGCCCGCATTGGCCAGACCATCGCGCAATATTGCCAGCAAGTGGCTGGCGGTTAAAAATCGCGTTTTTGAATCGATCTCGCCGGAAAGCTTGCCCGTATGAGGCGCAAGCTTCCGGGCCAGGGGCGTATTTTTGACCCTTTTGGCCAGCGCTTCAATCTCCTTTTGGATATCCTGGACTTTGAACACCTGCTCGATGGTCTCGATGAGATGGGCATAGTCTGAGGCCAGTTCCGGCTTTCCCTGTCGGGCGGCATAATTTTGCACTTGCTGCGCATCGGCGAACTCCGGATGGACGTGCAGCTTTATGCGAAGCGTTTCAAAACCGGGATCGTTTTCAGCAATCGTGCGTGAAAGCTGCCGCATTTCGGTAATCGGTGCGTCCTGGCGGCCATGGGGAATAAACCGCACCGCTTCTCGTAACACCATAAACCGATTTTCGCGCCAGTCCGGATCGGAGACCAGGGCCAGCAAAAGCTCGCGCCCCGCCCGGGTTTCGTCTTCAGTCTGCAGCGCGCCTCGATAATAGCGGGCGCGACGGAAAATCCATCCATCATCGGCTTCAATCAGAAATTGCTCCAGAACCATTTGCCTGACGATGTCCAGATTCCGGGTGTCCTGCAGAAATTCCTGGGCGCGCACATCGGCAAAAACATTGGCGATAAAGTAGCCATTGTTCCGCAGGGTCCGAACCCGGTCCGTCCATTCACCATGCTGCACCCCGCCATCGTGTTCGCGGCAGGCATATTCCTGCGGAAGCTGAATGGTGCCGTCATTGCAAAACCAGCGAATATGTTTGAACGGCCCCCGGGGGGACTTTTTCATGCCCTGTATCCAGCTGCGCAGGGTTGCGGCATCGGGTGGATCCGCCTGTGCGGGGACAGGGCCGGGAAGCAGTAAAAGGAAAGACAATATAAGTGCTAAGCGCTGCATAAATTTCAACGTCACTTTCGTCGAATCAATCAGAACCGGACACAGATTGTCGCTGTGCTTTCGGATGAAATACTTCTCGCTAACCGATGGACTTTCATATATAATAGTCACGATTTGCAATTTGGCTACATGATCAATTGGAACTCTTTTTGCGGCTGGATTCAGGTGGTGCTTTTCAAACCCATCTCAACAATGTCTTTTGGCCCAACCCGCCAGAGGCGGATTAATCCCTTTGTTGGTGCCTCGCGTGTCGCGGCGAAGCCTTGAGGCAAAGACGGAACCTTGAACCAAAATCCTATTTTTGAGAAGGGTTTTAGGAAGTTGTCAATCCTTAAAAAGGAGAACGCAGATGGCAAAGAAAAAAATGATTCATGATTTTATGCGGATGAAAAGGGAGGGCGACAAAATCACGTTTCTGACCGCCTATGACTACCCCACCGCTCAATTTGCCGAAGCAGCCGGATTGGATATGCTGCTGGTGGGCGACTCTCTGGGAATGTGCGTCTACGGATATTCCGGAACCGTACCGGTCGTGATGGACCAATGTATTTATCATTGCGATGCGGTTCGGCGTGGCGCTCCCCATACGTTTATCGTCGGTGACATGCCCTTTATGTCCTATCAAAGCGCTCTGGAAAAAGCCGTTGAAAATGCCGGCCGCTTCCTTAAGGAAGCCGGCTGTGACGCCGTAAAGCTAGAGGGCGGCATTCGGGTGGTCCCCCAGATCAAGGCCATCGTTGAGGCCGGCATTCTGGTCATGGGCCATATCGGCCTCACGCCCCAGAGCTCGGGCCAGCTGGGCGGCCACAAGGCTCAGGGCCGCACCCTGCAAACGGCCCGAATCGTGATAGAAGATGCCCTGGCGGTTCAGGAAGCCGGCGCCCAGATGATTTTGCTGGAAGCCATCCCGCCGGAGGTGGCCGCTTATGTAGCCAAAGAATTAAGCATTCCGGTACTTTCGATCGGCGCCGGACCGGACTGCGACGGCCAGCTGCTGATCGTTTCGGATATGATCGGTCAGTTCCAGGCCTTTACCCCGAAATTTGTCAAAAAGTACTGCAACGTCGCGGAAACAGTTACCCATGCAATGAAAGAATATGTGGCTGAGGTCAGGGCCGGTCAGTTTCCTGAAGATGATCATTGCTATCATATGATTGCCGGCGAAAAAGAAAAATTTGACGCAGAATTTAAGTAGTCTTTTTTGCAAGAATTGGGCTAAAAATCGGTTTTTTCGCCAATTATCGCAGAGAACAAGTTTCAAAGAAGCGACTAAAGTGATCTAAAGTGGGAAGTGCCTAAAGTTAAGGTATCTATATGCTCTATCTGTTATACATAAATGACAGAATTCCTCAACTTTAGGCATTTTAGATCACTTTAGTCATTTTAGCTCACTTTTTTCTAAAAACGTAATGGCTCAGTAAACTGAACTAACAATCATTTTAATAAAGATGAGGGGACGAAGATGTCAGGCCTAAGAAATTTGTTGAAAATAACGGATGATCGCCTGGCGGACATCAATGCGCTGTTGACGGACCCGGGCAACGAACTCATCAATGAACTGCTGGAAGTCATCCAAGCATTCGGCGGGCCACAGGAGATTAACCGCAAAGCGCAAGAGGCCGCTGAACTTGAAAATTTAATGGGTCGGCTAACAACAGCCAAATCGCCCTATGTAGACGATTTGAACTGGCTC
>JBFFCW010000102.1:0-10265 GCA_041559695.1 Desulfobacterales bacterium | reverse complement strand
TGCGTGCATTCGAGACGCCAACTGCGCCTCATCCATACAGATATCTCATGTTGATGCATGCGTATCGACGTAGCAGCTGAGCAGATTTTCGTGGGCGAAGTTTTCTTTGCATCGGCAATAACAATAGAGACGATCGAGCACTTCCGGCATCGCACGTGCGATTTCGTAAGCCCTCCTGACCTTCCCGCTAAACCTTGCCGGCGATAGCGTCGGTCTGTTTTCTTGGAGATTGATATTCTCCTTTTTTATTTCTGTCAGTTCAGGAGATGGTGCGGATGGCTTCTCTCCCTGATAAAGATAATATGCCCCCATGAGCACCAGGACGCCACCCGCAATCATGGCGAGCAAAGGGTATTTGGATCGCCTTTTTTGCGTCGGAGCCGTTTGTTTCGAATTGCTGTTTCGCTTTTTCGATTTATTCTTTTTCTTCTTTTTTGACATCGAGAGATTCCTTTGCATTTTTAATGATTAATAATAAATGTAAGAGCCTATAACCCTTCGTCGAATTGCTTTAATTCTTTTTCCAGACGCTCCTGATATCCCAAAAGCGGATCCTCATCCAGAGGGTTTACCGGCGTTAACTGAATTCCTGCAGACCATCGACGAATCAGAAAATAAATGATGATTGCCGCAAGGGCGATGGCTGCAAAAGGTAATAACCACAATATTAGATTAAATCCTTTTTTACTGGGCGTAGCCAGGATTCGTTCCCCGTATCGGTTTTCAAAGTATTGTAATATTTCCTCTTTGGATTCGCCCTGGCGCAGCTTTTTTACCACCAGATCCCGCATCTGACGGCTGGTTTCGTTACTGGATTGAGCGATGGTTTGACCCGCACAAAGAGGACACATAATAAGATTATTGATTTCTCTGGCTTTCTGTTGCAGGGCTTCTTCATTATGAAATGGAGCTGCCACCGCCAGATCCGTGAAAAGCAAGGTAAAAAGGGATAGCCCGATAATGATGTTGCGGTATTTCATAGCTTACGGCCTTCTATTGATAATTCGTTGAGCGGTCCGATCGCGGATCACGGTAGATAGTCGTCTTTGAATCATTTCATGCAAATAATACGCCTTTGGTTAACCAGTAGTAAATCTGGTAGAATCCGGATATCAGCAACAGGACGCCTGCAATTCGCCCCATGTAAGGCACGACACGGCGCAAATAAGTTGCCAGGCCTCCATGAAAAACAGCCATACTTAAGGCCAGTGCCGTCAACACGGCACCCATTCCCAATGAATAGCTGAGAAATTGAAAAATACCTTCCGTGAAACCCTGAGATTTCATGGCGCTCCCCACCACCACCATGAATACTGGGAGTGTGCATCCCAGAGAGGCCATCCCGTATGCGATCCCAAAAAGAAAATAGGTCTTAAAACCCTGGGATTCAGGCGTGCCAATCAGGTTTGCCAGGCGTGCGGGAAGCGCTGTGTGTATCGATTTCCCGGCCAGCAGAAACAGGCCGAGACCGGCCAGGGTGACCCCGACGAACAAACCCAACCAAGGCAGATACTTCATGAGAAAATATCCACCTGCCCAGAGAATCGCACCGAAAAAGGAAAAAAGAATCATAAATCCTAAAGTCACCACCGTTCCAATCAGCAGCGCCTTGCCTCCTCTGAATATAAAATGTCGGGAAGCATTGCCGTCATGCCGGACACCCAGATAAAGTGATAGATACGCCGGCAGCATGGAAAAACCGCATGGATTAACGGTCGACACCATCCCTGCCCCGAATGAGTACCCAAAAGGGAGCAAAACGGCCAGCGCATTCATCCAGTTGGTCAGTAAAATTTGTATGTCTGTCATTACATGATTTCCTCGATTGAACGGATCAGCACACTTTTCTCGATGGCGCCGACCCAGCGGCGAACAACCTCTCCATTCCTGGATATAAAGAAAGTCACCGGAAGTCCTGAAACACCGTAATCGATGGTGATCTCTCCGGTCGGGTCCGGTCCGTTGGGATAGGTGATCTCAAACTCGCGGATATAGTTCAGCGCGTCTTCCTTTCGATCCTGGATATTGACCCCGATAAAAACAGGGCCGCGCTTTTTATTAGCCCGCCATGCTCTCTCTAAAAGCGGTGCCTCAACCCTGCAAGGTGGACACCATGACGCCCAAAAATTTATGACTACCGGCTTGCCCCGCAGCTCTTGCAGTGAAATCGTGGCTCCTTTGAAAGTCGTCAGCGTGAAGTCAGGTGCCGGGCGATTGACCATTGTGACGCCACTGAGGCCGGTTATGGGCTCTTTGTTCAGCATGCCCCATACCAAAAGTACCAAAAAACCGAATGCCATAAGCACAGCAATTGCTAAAGCTGATTTGCGAATAAACGTTTTGGGCTGCATATAACGCATTAATCCTTGTAAGAGGTTAACCGCAAAATGTTCGAAAATGAGTTCCAGACGCAATAACCTCCGCTTTAAGCTCACGGATGCCTGCTGTCCGATTCGATATTTTTCGGCAACGCTTTTTTGATTTTATCTATTTGAGAGCCAAGGACCTTTTGACTCCGGAAGAGTTTGAAAATGAAAATAAAAATAACCGTCCAGGTTATGCTGAAAGCCGCAAAAAGATAAACACTATTATCCATAATATATTCCTTTCACTATTTTCTTAGATTCCTGTCTCCATGATTTCTTTGATTTCCTCGACACATTTCTTTAACCGCTCCAATCTGATTTTGCTGATCAGCATGGAGAAAAATAAGAAACAGAAAGCAATAAGCGTGATTATTAGAGAGAATTTCATCGGCCACGACATGTTGAAGCCGCTGCCGGTGATAACGACCGGATGGATGGTTCGCCACAATCTGATGGAGAAAAAGGTAATCGGGACGTTAATAAAACCGATGATACCGAAGACGGCTGCCAGATTCGCCCGCTGGTTTTCTTTTACCACCCTTCCGAGCATCAGATAGGCGACATAAGTAAACCATAAAATCAAAGTCGTCGTTAACCTCGGATCCCATGTCCACCAAACATTCCAGATTGGTTTGGCCCAGATGGAACCGGTAATCAATACGATGGTACAAAATATGACCCCTGTTTCCACCGCACAATGAGCAACCGTATCCCATATGGAATCCTTGCGGTACAGATACAGAATGCTGGCGATGAAAGTGATAAAAAAGGCCATATAGGCCAGAAAAGCTGTGGGGACATGGATATAGAAGATTTTTTGAATGACACCCATCGTTTTTTCAACGGGCGCATAGATAAAAATCGTATACAACGCCAACAGCATCATCACGAAGGTTAGAAGCTGAAAAGGAATCAACAGGGTTTGCGCATACTTCAAGATTATTCCTCCAGGATATATTCGAATGTTAAATACGAAACGAGAAGAAAAATTAGATCAAACGCCACCAGGATTTTCAGCCATGGAAATACCATTTGAAGAGATTTTCCGTTTAAGATGATTTCGGTTGCCTTTACCGAGGCAACAATCACGGGAACCGAAATCGGAAAAAAGAGAATTGGCAAAATGACATTTCTGGCTCTGGCAGTTGCTGAAATAGCGGAAAAAAGAGTTCCGATCGCCGTAAATCCCATGGTCCCCAGAAAAGCAATCAGTCCCAGCGGAACTATGAAGGGAAGAACGGTGGCGTTATAAAGAATCGTAAAGATGAAAAGGGTAATAATTTCCATAACGGTCGTAAACAGGAAGACCCCGATGAGCTTTGCCAGAAAAATTGTCCATGGACTGATCGGGCATAAAATGAGGCCCTGAAGCGTTCCCAGATCCCGCTCCATGCTAAAGGATCGTCCGAATCCCGTTAATCCGGAAAAAACAAACGCAACCCAGAGAATCCCTGCGATCATCTTCCGGTCCAGATTGGCCGATGAGCCAAAGGCGAAATTAAATATTACAAGGACCAGAAAAGAAAATAGACACATGGAAAGAATCATTTCTTTGGTTCTGATCTCTGAAATGAAATCTTTCCAGATAATGGCTCCGAGTTTATGGGTAAATTTCATTATGCCACCTTTAACTGCAATGCATTTTCTCCAACCTGCTGAGAATAGATCTGTTTAAAATCATTTTTCGAGATGCGGGCCGTATCCTGCAGGTACACAATTTTCCCTGATTTTAGTATCGCTGCCCGGTTGCACAGTTCCAGTCCCAGGTGCAAATGATGCGATGCCATGATCACGGTTTTTCCTTGCTCGCGAAAATGCAGAATCAATTTTATAAAATCCTCCCTGCCCTGCTGGTCCAGGCCGGTAAAAGGTTCGTCCAAAAACATGATCATCGGATTGTGAATAATGGCCCGCCCGATTGAGAGACGCTGCTGCATCCCGCGTGAAAAGTTTTTAACGGCGTCATTTCTGTGGTCACCCAATCCAACAAGATCCAGAACTTCTGAAATCCGGGCACTCAGTCGGGCCACCCCGTACATTGCGCCGAAGAATTTGAGATTTTCATGGGCGGTTAAGTGGGGATATAGAAACGTCTGATGGCCGATAAGCCCCACAATCTGATGCAGCGCTTCGCGATCACCTCGAACATCAAATCCGGCAATTCTGACGCTGCCCGAAGTCGGTTGCAGCAGAGAGCACAGAACTTGGATCAATGTCGATTTACCGGCTCCGTTGGGACCGAAAAGGGCAAGGGAATCACCTTCCGCCAGAATAATATCAACGTTTCGCAGAGCGGTTTTGTAGCCGAATTTTTTTACCAGGCCCCGTGCCTCGATATAGGGTTCCGGATTCATAAACGCCAGCACTCCTCTTTGACCGATGCCCTTATTCGTATTTCGACGCACACTTGGGCATGATTTTGGTGGCCCAAAAACTGCCATTTCCCCGGTAAGTCCCCTCTACGATTACCTCGGTTCCGGGTTTAAAGGAATCTGGAACAACACCCGAATAATTGACGATCAGATCGGCATCCTGGTCTTCTAATTTGAAAGCCAGCTTGAGCGTCTTCGGATCCCATTGGACCGTCCCGGCGGTCACCGTGCCCCCGACTTTCTGGCTTTCCGTCAAATCCTCCGGCGATTTTGCCAGAACTTCAGAAACCGTTAGGTAAAAAACCATGGTATCGCGCAGACCGGT
This sequence comes from Desulfobacterales bacterium, assembly GCA_041559695.1. GTDB lineage: Bacteria > Desulfobacterota > Desulfobacteria > Desulfobacterales > JAHEIW01 > JAHEIW01. The sequence continues at coordinate 5,202 of JBFFCW010000102.1, read as the reverse complement.
ATAAATCAGATATCCGATAACCATGAGAACAATGGCGGAGATGACGATCGGCTTATACTTTATTCTTTTTCTCAATTTTCCTCCTGGCGGTCGTTGTAGCGGTGTTTATGTAAATTTGTCCCGCAGGCGGCACAGAATCGACTCTCAAACGCAGACTTCGCGCCACACGCAGAGCAGTAAATGTATTTTCTTTTTTTGGATTTGTGGTTGCGGATCACCGCAACTGCCGGCTCGTTTTCTTCTTCAGCACCCATATCCACAGGTTCTGGAGTTTTTGCCGTCGATAATTCCAGTTTATCCATTTCCTTCATGTAGCCGACGGCCTCCAGGGAGTATTGCCGCTTTAGAATTTGAAAATCTTCTTCAGTCAATTTGCCCATGCTTAAATCAAATTCCAGCTCTCGGATGGCGGCATAGGCGCCATTCTTTTTGTGCCTTAATTCTTTCAGAATGCCCTCCTGTTTGGGTCTGAAGCCGTTTTGGCGAACCGCTTGCTCAAGCAGCGGATGGATGATCCAGTAACAGGACCCGATGAACAGAATAAAAAGGACAACATATTCAAACATATTGTGCTCCTGCCGTTTGAAATTTCTAAAATCGGTTCAGATTCATTTTTCCCGAGCATCCAGGAAAAATTGGCTACACCTTCTTGCGGCGACCAGGCCATACGATGACAATCGTTCCAAGCCCCATGATTCCGCCCCCAATCCAGATCCAGACAACCAGTGGATTCACAAACGCCTTAATGGTGGCAAAATCCTTGTCATAACCGGCGAGGATAACGTAAAGATCTTCTTTGAAATTCGTGTGGATCGCCACATCAGTCGTGGGTTGATCCTGTCCGCGGTAAAGGCTTTTTTCGGGTGAGACAACCCCTACTTGATGCGCGTCGTTCATCACGGTCAGGGTCGCAACAACTTTTTGTTTACTGGCCGTGGGATAGTTGGAAAGCGCATCAAACCGCAGTGTGTAGTTTTTGATATTAAATGATTCCCCCTTTTTTAAGGAGACCTGTTTCTCCACGTTAAAAACGCTTCCCGCAAAGGCCATGAAAATTAAAACAACCCCGAAATGAACAATATGGCCGCCGTACCGTCGTTTGTTTTTGGTCACCAGTTTCCAGAATGCTTTTGGATAATTTTCCTCGAAAACATTGTGACGCGTGCGGGTGCCTGTAAAAAACTCCATAAAAAGGTTAATTGAAACAAAGATGCAAAAAATGAATGTTATCAAAGCATAAAATGATCGAATGCCGAAAAGATATAGGCCGGCCGCCGTAAAACCTGAAATAATAAAGGGAAACAAGAGTTTGCTGCCAAACTTTCTGAGTGTCGTTTTTCGCCAAGCAATAATGGGGCAAAGACCCGTCAACAAAAGCAGGGTTAACCCGATAGGCGTAACGACAGCATTATAGAACGGCGGGCCAACCGTTATTTTAATGCCTCGAACGGCTTCCGAAATGATGGGAAAGAGCGTGCCCAGCAGAACCGTAAAAGCGATACCGACAAACAGCAGGTTGTTGATCAGAAAACTGCTTTCCCGGGAAAGCAAAGAATCCAGCTGATTCCTGCTTTTCAGATGAGGAAGGCGGTAAATAAGGAGAGCTAACGAAACGATAAGCACTAGTAATAAAAAGAATAAAAAGAACCAGCCCAGAGTCGATTCCCCGAAAGAGTGGACCGACGCAATCAGACCGCTTCGTGTGATAAATGTTCCAAAGATGGTCATGATAAACGTAAAGATGATCAGGACCATATTCCATACCTTTAACATATCTCTTTTTTCCTGGATCATTACCGAATGCAGGTAGGCGGTTGCCAGTATCCAGGGCATGAAGGAGGCATTTTCGACCGGATCCCAGGCCCAGTAGCCTCCCCAGCCCAGCTCGACATAAGCCCATTCCATTCCCAGCAGATTTCCAGCGGTTAGAAACGCCCAGGCGGTCAGGGTCCACTTGCGCGTGGTTTTAATCCATGTGCTGCCGAGCTTACCGGTAATAAGAGCCGCCAGCGCAAAGGCAAAGGGAACTGTAAATCCAACGTAACCCGTCAACAGGGCCGGTGGGTGAAACATCATACCGGGGTTTTGCAGCAAAGGATTTAAGCCGTGGCCGTCCGGTGGAATGTAACTGGATGTTTTAAACGGATTGGTTGCAGTGATCATCAGGAATGTGAAAAAGAAGATAACCGCTGATAGAACCAGGAGAACATACGGCATGAGTTCGCGATTCTTATTTTTGTTCTGCAAAATGACAATTGCAGTGAATATCGCAAGACTCCAGCCCCAGAACAGCAGCGAGCCTTCCTGCCCGGCATAAAAAGCGGTCACCGTATAAAGAAGCGAAAGGCTCCGGCTTGTATATCTGGCGACGTATTCAATTTGAAAATTTCTCGTTACCAGTGCATAAACCATGGCTGCCGCAGAAAGCGTTAAAAATACAAAAACCATGATGGCAGCGTTCTCAGCACTGGCAATTACTTCAGCTCTGCGGTTTCTAATGCCGAGAATCAACGCCAGGCAGCAATAGACAGATAAAAAGGATGAAATTAAAATGGAATAATAACCGATTTCAGTCATTCCTGGCCTCCGCTCGCAACACAGTGTAAAACGTCTTAATCGGCGGAACTTTTATTTACACTTCGAATTCGTTAAAGCCTGAAAATAGGATAAGGGAACAACTGCATGAAATTTTCAAGCTGTCCGAAAACAATTTGAAACAATTAGGGTGAATTGATCGTAATTATTCAGCAGGAAAATCGAGGGGGCCTAAACAGTGGTAAATAGACTCCTGGTGGCAAGAATAGCCTGCCGCTGACAAAAAAATGGCCTGCAAGGGGTAAAGCGGAAAGGGCTGACAACAAAATGACCATCTGGAAATATGGGTGGTATAGAAAGGGGCAGTTTCCGTCCATGGTGGAATCGGGGTCGGGGTTGCCCGCAGCACAATTCGAGGAGCAAATAGCCATAACAGGAAAACCGTAGGCCATTATTCCCAGTGCAATGAATATCGCGAGATTTTTATGAATTGATCTCATATAATTTTTCCAGCGGTGCAGAGAGAGGACTCCCTCATTAACCACATTGTGGTATAATGTCAAGTGTTTTTTTTTGCATACAGACGTATGGAGTGTCCCTGAGTAGAACTGATTTGGCATGATCGGGGAAAGTGCTAAAAAATTGATTGCAAGTCAGATTTCAACGCGTTTCATAAGCTTGCCGTCGAAAGATTACGTTGGATATCCAGTTTAAATCGGGCATAACCGGCTGGCAACGGAGCGCAGCGGATTCATCAGTCAGAGTTAACGCATATGATAGACCATTTCTACCGAGCAGTTCCAGATAAAATATAGATCATTCCACCGTAGTGTGTTTCAAACGAAATTTCTTTAAAATATCGTTTTACAGATTCCCAGGGGCGAACATTGAAATACTCAGGGGTGTATCCGAATGGTCCTCCGAGTTTCAAGACGATCTTGAACAGCCATGCTGGTAAATTCTCAGGCCGCTTGCCATCAAGTATTGATAGGTGACCACCGGGCACAAGGGATTCAGAAGCTGTTTTGATCACACGGTCATATTCAGGAATGTAGCCGAAGAGACCAGTTGCAAGCATGCCATCGGTCTCATTTGGGAAATCGTAAGCCGTGATGTCTGACTGCACCAGCTCTACGTTCTTCCAGCCGTATCGTTCTACTCGCTTCTGGGCAATTTCAAGCATTCCCGGTGTTAAATCAACCCCTACCAGTCGACCCTCTGGCCCGATTTGCTCTATAAGCAAGGGAAAATTCAAACCCGTGCCACAGCCAAGCTCTATGACTAAGTTGCCTCGTAGAAGAGACAGGTTTTTTATGGCGAGTAAACGGTAGGTTTTCATTCGCAAGCCGATCAGCCTGAATAAAATCGTGGTGAAATCGTAATGTTTCGCTCCCGATTGATACATGGCCTGGACTTTTTGCTTTGAAATCATGATTTCGTCCATTTTTTGTCGCTCAGGCGTTAATGGTTCACTCCACTGAGCTTGAGACCGGCAACACCGGCTACAATAAGACCAATGCTGACTATTTTTAATGCTGTCGCTGGTTCCTGAAAATACAGAATGCCAATGGTTGCAATGATCACCGTACCGATTCCTGACCAAATTGCATAGGCAAGACTTACATCAATGCCTTTCAAAGCAAAGGTCAGTGCCATAAATGACGCAGCATAAAACAGGAATATCAATATCGACGGTGCGAGTTTTGTAAAGCCGTAAGACAATTTCATCGATGTTGTACCAGCGGCCTCAAGGGCTATTGCACCAGCAAGGTAGAACCAATACTGCATAATGACTCCTTAAACCAATACTTCGATATTCAACTTTATTGTCCTGTGTTAAGATCACTGAAAACAGCCTGCAGCCTGATATTTCATATGAAATTTAAAAAAATCCAGTGCCGCAAATTCATAAAATTCGATGCATAATGAGTCGCAAACTCATAATAATCTCTGATTGTTATAAAACGCATTCCATTATTTTGTTAATTCGGACTTTATCTGGATGGATCTTTTTCTTTGGAGGTGGATTATCAGAATGATGCCCATGAGAATTCCTAAAATACCGATGGATTGAGCAGTAGAGATATTGCCCAAATACATCAGTTTGTCTGCGCGGAAATGCTCTACGAAAATACGGGCACCTGAGTATAGAATCACATAGATTAAAAAAAGCTGCCCATCCAGTTTCAGTTTTGTTCGGGTTTTCCATAAGATACCGAAAATGATGAGGTTCAAAATCATCTCATAAAGCTGGGTTGGGTGAAGCGGCCGTCCCGGGAACATTTGACCCGCAAGGCTTTCAGAAGAATATACCAGTCCCCAGGGCATTGTCGTCGGATATCCGTGAGCATCACCGTTAAAAAAACATCCGATCCGCCCGATGGCCTGCCCCAGAATAAGTGGCGGGGCTAGTGTGTCTAAAAATACGGTTATTGGTATACTACGCCGGCGGGTATAAATTATGCTGACCAAAAGCCCGCCCAACAGGGCACCGTGAATAGCCAACCCGCCTTCCCATATAGCCAAAACCGAAAGCGGATCTTTCCAGAATATCGCCAGATCGCTAAAGGCAACATAATAAAGCCTTGCACCAATAACCGCCCCAATGACACCATAAAGAAAAAATTCTTGAAATTTTTCCTTGCCAATGCCTTTGCGTTCAGCTTC
>JBFFCW010000101.1:0-10308 GCA_041559695.1 Desulfobacterales bacterium | reverse complement strand
GATTGCATCATTTTAACAATAACTTCTGAAATTTGAGCCGCGTTGGTAGGTTCAACGTATATGGCTGCTTCGCCATAAGCTGAATGAGCCCAATCAACGTCGGAGACTAAGAGTGGTATTTTCATCACCCAAGCTTCAGTGAAGTTACTGCTAAAACTTTCAAGAACACTAAAACCTGTTAGTTACGGAGCACCCTCATAGAAATTTGACCTGCCACGAAACGCTGATTATCCTATTAATTGAGTAGGGTATATAGAACAGGATATTTTGCAATATCCATATTAGTCCTATTATCAAGATCAAAAAAGCAAATCGAGGCGAAAACATATGATCAAAAAAATAGCCGATATTTTCAAACTAAAGAAAAAAAAGAAGGAGCCGGTTTTCTCTTTTGAAGTTTTTCCTCCCAAGACATCCAGTGGGATGAAAAAACTATTCAGTACGATAGAAGAGCTTGCCGAGCTGGAACCTGATTATATTTCGGTTACTTACGGCGCCGGCGGTTCCACGAGCAAAAACACCCTTGATATTATCAGAAAGATTCAGATGCGATTCGGGATTACCTGCATGCATCACTTTACCCTTGTGAACCAGACCGCTGAAGAGCTGAAAAGACATATTGATCTGATGATGCGTGCCGGAGTGCGAAATGTGCTTGCCCTGCGTGGCGATCCCCCCAAAGAAATGGGCGAACGATTCAAAAAAATAGATGGCGGTTTAGAGTATTGTTATGAACTCATCGATCTGATCAAAGCGGTGGGCGGGGATTATTTTAGCATCGGCGTAGCAGGATTTCCGGAATGTCACATTGATTGCCCCGCGGAAGAGTTGGACAGTGCCTACCTCAAACTGAAGGCCGAGCATGGTGCAGAGTTTGTCGTGACCCAGCTTTTTTTTGATAATTCCTCCTATGCTGGCTACGTTGAGCGCATATCGGATGCCGGTGTGCGGATACCGATCATCCCCGGTGTATTGCCCATCACCGACTACCGCAAACTTCTGAAGTTTTGTGACACTTGCAGGGCATACATTTGCTGGGACGTTCATAAAATATTTGCGCCGGTTGCCCGCGATATTGCAGAAACGGTAAAAAGAGGCACTAAGTTTGCAACTCATCAGTGCGAGGATCTTCTGACAAGAGGAGCCCCGGGCATTCATTTTTACAGTCTAAACAAAACCGAGCCTGTACGTACAATCTGGAAACACCTCCGGGGCCATACTGAGGAGTCTGTACTCAAAAATGCGACCGGATAGCGCCAAGCATCTGAAGAAATGCGCCAATAGGCGGAGATGCAACTGTCACAAGACGGGTTAAAGATGATGACAACGAAAAATACGTTTGCCGGTCTGCCGCCATGCGAAAACATTGGCGAAGTATCGGCAAACATTGCAGTTATCGGCATTCCGCACGGCACCGCGTATCATCCAGACAAAGCCAGTCACTCGGCCAGGGCACCTGCGGCAATCCGTAAGGCAGCCGAGAGATATTCGCATATGCTGGATCATTATGACTTTGATCTCGGCGGGCCTCTGCTGGATAACCGCAATATTGGCCTGGTCGATTGCGGTGATCTGCCCGGTGATCCTTGTGATTCGGCGGGCAACCAAAGACGAACCTTGGAAAAGATACGGTCGGTGATAAATGCAGGGGCGATACCGATCGTGCTGGGCGGTGATGACTCTATCCCAATCCCGGTCTTTCGTGCCTATCAAGACCATGGGCCACTGACGCTAATTCAAATTGATGCACATCTTGATTGGCGCCATGAAGTAAACGGCATTACCGAGGGTCCCAGCAGCACGATGCGCAGAGCCTCCGAGATGCCTTGGATCAATCGATTGATACAGGTGGGTATGCGGGGCGTGGGCAGCGCTCGTCAGGAGGAACTTGAGGCGGCACTGGCTTATGGAGCCGAGATCCTGACTGCAAAAGATGTGTATGAAGGTGGTATCCAACGAATACTGAATTTAGTTCCGAATGGAGCTGCTTGTCTGGTGACCATCGACTGCGATGGCCTGGATCCATCAATCATGCCGACAGTCAATGCCCCGGTGCCGGGAGGTTTGTCGTATTGGCTGGTTGTAGATTTGCTTCATGGCCTAACGAAAAAAGCCGATGTCCATGGTTTCAATCTGGTCGAGTTTGTCCCGGAGAAGGATATCAACGGGTTGGGTGCCCTGACCGCCGCTCGTATCGTCTTCAACATGATCGGTGCTCTGGCGCGTTCGAAATCGTTAAGAAGCAAGACAAATTTTTTGAAAGGAAAAATACCGTGACAGAAAAAGACGAAATTTTAAATTTCCTGAGGGAAACAATAGGAGAAGAAGGATGTGGGGTTGCGTGTGAGGAGGCAGAAATTTTCAAAGATCAAACCGGTTGGAAGATGTTTTTAGAGGGTTTTATGCAGCCTTGGTATATCGGTAAAACTGTTGAGGAGGCCAAAAGCAACATTAAAAAATATGCTTCCATGGGGTTTGGGTTGGGGTAAAGGAGTAATGTCATGTACGGAAAAACAGAGCTTTGCGATAAAATACACGAAATCTATCCGGAAATAGGAGAGTGCGATAAGGATTTGAACGTCGCGTGGGATAGTGAAAAAAATGTCTGGGAAGTCAGCTTTATAAGAAAGGGACACCGGATAAGACATTATCTTGAAAATGAAGATGCTTCTCCATGTATGGAGGGGAATCAGTGCATCGGACTTGGCATAGAGTTTGGGCAATTCCTTTAGAATTGAAAATGCACTTTGTTATTGGGTTCCAAACTCAATTCCTTGTGCCAGCGGAAGTTCGCCGGACCAATTGATGGTTGTGGTCTGACGCCGCATGTAGCTTTTCCATGCATCAGAACCGGCTTCTCGGCCGCCGCCGGTGTCCTTTTCTCCGCCGAAAGCCCCGCCGATTTCAGCCCCGGAAGTGCCGATATTGACATTGGCAATACCACAATCGCTTCCGCGATGGCTCAGGAATAATTCCGATTCTTGTAGATCCCTGGTGAAAATCGCCGAAGAAAGACCTTGAGGCACCGAGTTTTGGTAATGTAAGGCCTCGCCGATATCATTATATTTGATTAAATAGAGAATCGGAGCGAAGGTTTCTTCATGGACAATCTCTAAATTCGGGTCAACCTCTGCAATACAGGGGGTGACATAAGTGCCGGCATCGAAGATTCCCCCTGAGATATTTTCCCCGCCGCAAAGGATTTTTCCTCCCTGCTCCTTCAACTTCTCTAGTGCGGATTGCATCAATCGAACAGCCTGGGAATCGATCAACGGCCCCATGTGTACACCTTCATCAAGGGGATGGCCGATATGAATCTGCTGATAGGCGCTGATTAGTGATCGGCAAAAGTCGTCATATATATTCCTGTGGACAATCACCCTTCGAATGGTTGTACAGCGTTGACCGGCGGTACCGACAGCGCCAAACACAATCCCCCTGACCGCCAGATCCAGGTCTGCACTGGGAGCAACGATAACGGCGTTGTTGCCTCCTAGTTCAAGAATTGTTTTGCCAAGACGGGATGCTACGGCTTTTGACACTTGTCGCCCCATGACAACGCTGCCGGTCGCCGAGATCAGAGGTATTCTTGAGTCATGGATCAGTTCCTCGCCGACCGTTTTTCGTTCGCCGATCACCAGGTTGAGAATGCCGTCTGGAAGCCCGTTGTCTTTTAGAACCGGCCATATGACTTTCATTGTCGCAATGGCGGTCAGGGCGGCCTTGGATGAAGGTTTCCAGATCACTGTATCTCCGCAAACCATTGCAATCAACGCGTTCCAGGACCAAACCGCCACGGGAAAATTAAAGGCGGTGATAACCCCCACCGGCCCCAATGGATGCCACTGTTCATACATCCGATGCTCAGAGCGCTCACTGTGCATGGTCAATCCATAAAGCATCCTCGATTGCCCCACCGCAAAATCGGCTATGTCGATCATTTCCTGAACCTCACCCTCGGCCTCGGCCCGAATCTTTCCGACTTCGAGGCTAATCAACTCGGCTAAAGATTTCTTATGCTCGCGCAGCACTTCTCCGATTTGCCTGACAATCTCACCACGCTTTGGCGCCGGAACCATACGCCAGACCTGGAAGGCTTCCACAGCACGGGCAACAATTTTTTCATAGTCCGCGATAGCGGCACATCGAATTTTTCCGAGAAGTTGTAGGTCAATGGGAGAAATGGAATGAAGGAGGTCTCCGCTGCATGTTAGCTCTTTCCCGGAACTTGCACCAGACTGCTCGTATATTAAGTTATATTTTTCGATTGTTGATTTCATCGGTTTTCATATGTTTTCGCTTTACCAAATATTTATGAGCCTAATCATGTTCGTTTCTGTCGTTTTCGCACCACGTTGATCAGGCTGCCTTCAAAGATCATTTCAATCTGACGCTTGCTCAGGGTGTGCTGTGTATCATAGGTTTCTTTTTTAGTTTTATTTGCAACTTGAATTAAATTGCCCCGGTTTAAATATTGACAGACATCCGGTATCTCGAGCTCATCTCCCTGTCCAACGGCGTCGTAGTCGGCAGAATTCACAAAAGTCAGCGGTAGGATTCCGAAATTAACCAAGTTCTGCCAGTGAATACGTGCAAAGCTTTTTGCAATAACAGCTTTAAGTCCGAGATAACGTGGAGCTATGGCCGCATGTTCACGGCTGGAGCCCTGTCCATAATTTTCACCGGCAACAAGCATAAAGCCCTGCTGCCGGTGTCGCATGGCCCGATCATATAAGTGATCTTCCAGCCGGCTGAAGGCGTATTTGCTGATTTCCGGGATATTGCTGCGATAGGGCAATATTTGGGCACCAGCAGGCATAATCTCATCGGTGGAAATATCATCGCCGACTTTCAGCAGAACCGGGCCTGAAATGGTGTCGGCAAGCGGCTCAAAGGATGGCAGGGGTTTGATATTCGGACCTTTTTCCAGCTCAATGCCTTCTCCTGATTCCGGCGGAGCCAGCAGCATTTGGGTATTGATCCGGATCACATCCGGTTCGGAAAAACGTGGATAGTTCATGTCCAAGGTGCGGGGATCGGTAATCACGCCGGTCAAGGCAGAGGCCGTTGCAGTCTCCGGACTGCACAAATACACCTGGTCTTCCTTTGTGCCGGAGCGTCCCGGAAAATTACGTGGAACCGTCCGCAGGCTGATTTTCCCGGTGGCGGGAGCCTGTCCCATGCCGATGCAGCCGCCGCAGCCAGCCTGATGAATGCGGGCCCCGCTGCGGACCAGTTTTTCCAGCAACCCCAAATTCGCCAGATTTTCGAGTATTTGTCTGGATGTGGGGTTAATATCAAAAGATACTCGATCATGAACCTGTTTTTCATCTACCATGAGTGCGGGTACGGCAAAATCACGCAAACCCGGATTAGCAGAAGATCCGATATAGGCCTGATAAATCTCGCGCCCGGCAACCTCCCTGACGGTGACCACGTTGCCCGGACTGCTGGGCAGTGCAATTAGTGGTTCCAGCTTGGTTAGATCAATTTCATCGCTTTCGTCATAGGCGGCATCCGCATCCGCCAGGATGGGGGTCCAAACTTCCTCCCGCCCCTGTGCGCGTAAGAATCTGTGCACACTTTCGTCCGACGGAAAAACTGTGGAGGTCGCACCCAGCTCGGTGCCCATATTGGCAATCACATGCCGGTCCATCGCTGACAGGCAGTTTAGACCCGGTCCATAATATTCAATAATTTTGCCGAATCCTCCATCAACACCATGGCGGCGCAACATTTCCAGAATGACATCCTTGGCACTGACCCAGTCCGGTAAAGCACCGGTCAGTTTCACGCCCATGACCTTGGGCATCTTGAAGTATATGGGTTCCCCGGCCATGGCCAATGCAACCTCCAGCCCGCCGGCTCCCATGGCCAGCATCCCCAACCCACCGGCCGCCGGCGTATGACTGTCAGATCCCAGCAGCGTACATCCGGGGATGCCGAAACGTTCCATGTGGACCGGGTGGCTGACGCCGTTGCCCGGCCGACTGTACCAGACACCGAACTTTTTGCAGGCGCTCAAAAGAAACAAATGATCATCGGCATTCTTAAAATCAGTTTGCAGGAGATTATGATCCACATATTGAGCCGAAAGCTTGGTTTTGACCCTTGAGATCTGCATGGCTTCAAATTCCAGCATGACCATGGTGCCGGTAGCATCCTGTGTGAGGGTTTGATCGATTCTAAGACCAATTTCTTCTCCCGGCTGCATGCGCCCATCTACCAAATGAGTTGCAATCAATTTTTGGCTGACATTTTTTCCCATTTAAATCGCCTCCAGTGAATCAAATGCCATCCCCGCTCTTTATCCATTCGATTATGGTTTACTCGATTCCTATTTTACGACGAATCTTGGCGAGCACGGGCGCGGCAATGGCTCGCGCTTTTTTTGCGCCTCGTTTCAAAATTCTATCAATTGCACTCGTATTGCTCATGTAATTTTTATAGACCTGATATTCTGCATCGAATTTTGCTAGCAACAGCTCGCAGAGCTCCTGTTTCATGTCGCTGTATGCCAGTCCTCCTCGTCGATAAAGCCGTCTTTTGCTTTCCACCGCATCAGCCGGGGCAAAATGCCGCCATATGGCGAAAACATTGCACTTATCCGGGTTTTTAGGCTCATCGGGATGCTTTGAATCGGTTACAATGCGCATCACCTGTTTACGGATGATCCCGGGATCGGCAAAGATCGGAATCGTATTGTGATAGTTTTTGCTCATTTTGCGCCCATCCAAACCGGATATGGTCATAACCTGTTCTTGGATGAACGCTTCTGGAACCTTCAAAGCCTTGCCGAGCTGGGCGTTGACACTGACTGCGATGTCCCGGATGATCTCCAGGTGCTGTCTCTGGTCCAGCCCCACGGGTACCACATCGGTTCCGAACAGCAAGATGTCGGCGCCCATTAAAACCGGATAATTATACAACCCCGTGTTGATGTTTTCGTCCGGACTTTTACCGGCGCTGAGATTCTCTTCCACGGCCGCCTTGTAAGCATGCGCCCGGTTGAGCAGTCCTTTGGAAGTGAAACAAGCCAGAATCCATGCGAATTCGAAAATTTCCTTGATGTCCGATTGTCTGTAAAAAACAACTTGCTCAGGATCCAAACCCAGGGCCAGCCAGGTTGCGGCAACCTCGTATATTTGGTGGCTCAGCTGGTTGCGGTTACGCGTGGTTGTGAGGGCATGATAGTCGGCAATAAAGTAAAATGCCTGAAATGAGCGGGCCAATTCCAGCGCTGACTTGATCATTCCCAAGTAGTTGCCAAGGTGGGGCGTGCCGGTCGGTTTTATGCCTGTAAGCGCAATCTTGGTCAATGATGTTATCCTGGACTTTAGACACCACTGATGCACTTCCTGGATCGGCGACCGCTTCTCCGGGCGGCAATCCGGTAGCAGCGGTGTCGATTAGCAGGATTTTTGGACTGGCTATCGCAAATATCCAATTGCTCCACCAATCGATCATGTTCGCAAGTGCAACACTGTTTTGCCTTTTTCGTATAATCAATGGACATATTTCACCTCTTTAAATCAAACCGGTCAATCGGTTCCGTAGGGCGATAACCTGTGTCGACCGGATTGTTTTTGTTTGAAATTGAATGACTCTTCGGTTTATCGGGAACATCCGAACTCAACGGCAACATTCATTTGCCGGCAAATAGCATGGATCTTCGTAGCGATCATCCTCATCTAAGATATAGCAGCAGCATAGATTTCTGTTGCCCTCAGAATCCGTCTGAGTCACTTTGCATTCATCACGTTTTTCTTTATCGTCGTTCATAATACAGCTCTTCTTAATAAACCATTAATACCACTTTGTGGTATGTCAAGGATGAAAAAGATTTTGCCATGCTGGACTCTTACGTAAAAGTACATATTTTAAAATGGACAGCGAACCTCATTATAATCCTTTAATCCAAGACAAAATTTGATCGCGAAATGGAAAATCACCTAAATTGCGATAAAGGTATCAAGTTGCTGGTTGAAAAGTGCCGCAAAGAATTCCGGCGGACAGAAAATAAAGATTTTTACACAGATGAGGACTATAAAGCAGCCGAAAGAAAATTTGTTAAATATTGCATACTTAATAAAACGCCAACCTAAAGCAAATTAAATCTTTATTACGAATTGGCGCTTAAGAATAGGCGGGTATCTCCGTGAAAAATATATTCAACCAAGACGATGATCGCCGCATCAGATATTGTCAAAAAGCTCCGGATTGGGCAGAACATGCGAGATTTGATGACCAAGACGAACCTTGTGATGATGGCAGAACCGGGAAAATTTGTGGGAACAGAGAAGGGGAAAAACCCTGTCCAATTTGAATTAACGACAAATGCGACCATAGGCCTCAGTGCTGCATTCTTTTCAAACTCAGCTCTTTGTATTTCATGCAGCAACCTGTTGCCGGATTGCCGCTTAGTTTCTCGGATGGCAATTAAGCTGCACTTCAGTGCTCACCGGTCCGCAGCCGGCGATACAGCCGGCGCCCGTCTTCATAAAGATCTCGGCCAAACAGATCATTGACGACAATGGCCGGAAAACCGCTCACGGTTAAACGATAGATGGCCTCAGGTCCCAGATCTGCGAATGCAATCACCTCTGCGTCTTGAATACAACCGGATAACAGGGCCGCTGTTCCCTCAACTGAGCCAAAATATACGCAGCCATGCGCAATGGCCGCCTGCCGCACTTTCTCGGATCGGCGTCCCTTTCCGATCATGCCTTTCAGTCCCCTTTCGATCAGCATCGGTGTAAAGGGGTCCATTCGGCTAGCAGTTGTGGGGCCTGCAGAGCCAATGACGCGGCCCGGCGGCGGCGGCGTGGGGCCCACGTAATATATAATTTGCCCTTTTGGGTCAAACGGCAATTCCTGGCGCTGCTGAATCGCTTTCCACATGCGCTCATGCGCCGCATCACGAGCGGTGTAAATTACTCCGAAAATTTGGACCTGATCACCGCTGCGCAGAAAATTAAGCGTGTCGCGAGTAAGGGGTGTCTCAAGGTAGATGGTTTCCCGGACACTCATATGACAACCTCCTTGCCTCTGTGAGAGTGGCAGTCTACATTCACCGCTACCGGAAAGCTTGCAATATGAGTGGCACAGGTTTCAATGTGCACGCCCAAAGCCGTGACGGAGCCCCCGAAACCCGCAGGCCCGATTCCAAGGCTGTTGATGCGCACCAAAAGTTCTGCTTCAATGGCCGCCAAGGCTTTATCCGGGTTGGGTATTCCCAGGGGCCATAGCAAAGCCTTTTGGGCCAGCAGGGCTGCATGTGCAAAAGGACCGCCCATTCCCACGCCAATGACAAAAGGTGGGCTGGCGTTGGGACCGGCATTGTCCGCCACCTCAACGATAAAATCTTTGGCCGCTGCAAGGCCTTCGGCCTGTGTAAACATCCTCAATGCACTGACGTTGTCACAACCGGCCCCTTTGATAAGAAGTCTGATCTTAAGTCTATCACCGGGCGTGATATCAACATTGACAACCGCCGGCGTGTTGTCTCCGGTGTTAATACGCGCGAGAGGATTGTTGACAATTGATTTGCGCAGAAAGCCCTGCAGGTACCCCTGCCGTACCCCTTCATTCAGAGCGTCGACGAAAGAACCGCCGGTGATGTGTACACTTTGTCCAAGCTCAACGAAAACAACAGCATAACCGGTATCCTGGCAAAAAGGTATTCGCTGCGCCTTGGCCGCCTCGGCATTGAGGATCAACTGCCGGAGCACCTCACGACCGGTCTCCGACTCCTCCTGCTCCAAAGCCCGATGATAAGCTGCGACCGTATCCGGCCTGATCTCAATATTGGCATCGATGCAAAGCTGACGAAGTTTGGCGACGATATCATCAACATGAATTTCTCTCATGATTTTCCCTCAAGCGTGAATGCCGAATTCCAAGGACGAAATTATGAATTCACCTTAGAACCGGGTAACCTAATTGCTGATAGTTGCGATCTGTCGGGTAGCCTTTCAACAAATTTTAATTTAATAATTCATAATCATTTAGCTCATTAGCATAGAGCCTTTTATTTTTGACATAAAATAGTATCATTTTATGTCGTATAGCGTAAGGGTATCAAAGGTTTTTTATTCTTCAATAGATCTCTGCATAACATATCATCTATCCGAATTTTTACACGTTAATAATTTTGCAGATTATTCAGGGCGAATATACACTTTTTTCAGCTGATATTTTTGTTGGACTTCGTGCCTGAATCGAATCTTTAGAATCCCATTCAATTTATTATACATTTCATTTAGCAATCCATCATTACAAGGGATCCTGATTAAAATTTTCTTGTTG
>JBFFCW010000100.1:0-10444 GCA_041559695.1 Desulfobacterales bacterium | reverse complement strand
TCGCGTTTGCCACCGGATTCATGCTGGTCCGATTTATTTTAAAACCCGTGGAACAGTTTGTCGAAAAAGCCCGCAAACTGGCCGCGATTTCAGGTGAAAAGAACGGCTCCGGCAAAGACTGGTCGATTGATAAAATTGAACATTTTACCAGCGTTTTTGACCGGGTCACATCGGTTCTCAGCCGTATGGATGCCCGACATTTCTTCCCGGACATCATCGGTGAAAGCCTTGCCATGCGGGGCCTGCTGGGCCTGATTAAAAAAGTTGCCCCCACCGACTCAACGGTTCTCATTCTTGGAGAAAGCGGGACCGGCAAAGAGCTGGTTGCCGTCAGTATTTTTGAAAACAGTGAACGAAAAAATAAAGCGTTCATCAAGCTGAATTGCGCGGCAATCCCCGAAGAACTGCTGGAAAGCGAATTATTCGGCCATGAAAAAGGCGCCTTTACCGGTGCAACCAAATTCAAGCCCGGAAAATTTGATATGGCCCACCAGGGAACCCTATTTCTGGATGAAATCGGCGACATGCCGTTAAATCTGCAATCCAAGATATTGCGCGTCATCCAGGAAAAAGAGTTTTATCGGGTCGGCGGCAGCAGAACGATTAAAGTGGATGTCCGTTTTATCGCCTCTACCAATCAGAATCTTGAAAAAATGGTCCAGGAAGGGCGCTTCAGAGAAGATCTTTACTATCGCTTGAATGTGTTTACCCTGCATATGCCGCCGCTGCGGGAACGAAAGGAAGATATTCCGCTGCTGGTCGACTATTTTTTGCAAAACCTCCCCAATAAAGTTGAAATTTCTTCCCTGGCCCTGCAGATGCTCATGACCTTTGCATGGCCCGGAAATATTCGGGAGCTTGAAAACATTATCGAAAGTGCGGCCGTAATCGCCGAAAACGGCTATATCGAACCCGCCCAGCTGCCCGCCAAAATCACCGGCCTATTTAACAACAGCGGAACCAACGAAATTTCGCTGCCGGCCAACCTGCCATTGGATGACCGCCTCAATGAAATCGAAAAAAACATGATCCTCGAAGCGCTGCGAAAAACAGGCGGGGTCCAGGTCAGAGCCACCGAACTGTTAGGGATCAATCAGCGCAGCCTTTGGCACCGCATCAAAAAACACGGTATTGATGTAAAAAGAATTAAAAACAACGAAATTTGATGCCGTAACTTGCAAATTGACTCCAAATTTTGTAGAATTTAATATATCTTTAAAAATTTCGGTTATTGTCAAATAGTGCAAACTTTTAATAACCAATTTAAATCATTATAATTAAATTCAATAAACACCGCTAATATAATTTATGGCATTATTTGTGCATCGTTTAGAGCCCGGACAGTAATTCTAAGAGGGGCTTTTGCAGCTGCTGCAGCTGGAAAAACCCTCTTTTATGGGTTTCAGAAAACAAGAGTAAAGAGGAAGGAAAATCGGTTATGAAAAAACAACAAATTTTAGGAAATCAAGAGGGCTTCACCCTGGTTGAAATTATCGCGGTTCTGATTATTTTAGGAATCCTGGCAGCGGTGGCCGTACCTCGCTATATCGATCTGGAATCCAATGCCAAGGAACGGGCAATCGACGCCGCAATATCGGAACTCAACGGCCGCGAAAGTTTGACCTGGGCGGACCATAAGATTTCCACAGCTGGTTATGATGGAGACGATAAACTTAATTGCACGCCTGCTGATCCTTGTGTTGACTATAACCTTGGCGGCGACTATAGCCTGGCTGATCCTCCCCACACTACGGTTGATATTGAATTTAAGGGCACAATCGTTAACTTGACACGGGAAGCATCCAGTACAGGTCAACCGGCTGTGTGGCGGCGAACGAATCCATAAATTTTGCAGCCTTGTTTTTTTCAGCATATTTTTTCGGATATGAATAATTGCTGCAAGAGCGACCGGGGATTTACCCTGTTAGAGATCATCGCTACGCTGGTGATTTTAAGCATTCTGGCGGCCATTGCCGTTCCCAAATATGTGAGCCTGGATGAGAGCGCACGGCAAAGAGCCATCGATGCCGGAATCGCCGAGCTCAACGGCCGCGAAACATTGACCTGGTCAAATGAAAAAATTTCGATTTCCGGATGGGTCAGCGATGAGAAAACATTCGGGCTTGTCGATCCCTTTTTAGGCAACGAATATGAGTGGGATACTGATGACCCGGAACGCACCGGAGGTACCCTAACGTTTAAAGACAGCAATGCCGTAAGCTTGACGAGGGCTGAATCTACACACGAGAAACCCGGGTCGTGGTCACGGTAAATTCTCCGTAGATTAATAGAAAGCGAAAATCAGTTCGAAATCCAACACGAGCAGCGCAGATGCGCTGCTCGTTTCTTTTGTGCTTGCCGGGATTATTTCCTGTGTTATATTGCTGTGTGGATTAGGTGCCTAAAATTAGTCGTCTCGGAAAAAGTCAGAGAAGCACACACTTAATAGGGAGGAGTTACTATTCGTGTTTAGTGTTTGGTGTTTCGTGTTTAGTATGGAATTTATGATACGGTATCGGAGATTCGATCACTAAACACTAAATACTAAACACAAAACACTTGTTGGAGAGGACAAACTTATGAAACTGGCGGTTAGCGGTAAAGGCGGTGTCGGAAAGACGACATTTGCCTCTTTAGTGATCCGGACCCTCAATGCGGAGGGTAAACGCGTATTGGCCATCGATGCGGATCCGGACGCCAATCTGGCTGCCGGCCTGGGGATTGCCGATTCCGCTAAAATCGTGCCCATCGCTGAAATGGAAGAGCTCATATTCGAAAGAACCGGTGCCAAACCCGGCAGCATCGGCGGCTATTTCAAGCTCAATCCCAAAGTGGATGACCTGCCGGATGCCGTATCGGTGGGTTTTGAAGGCATCAAACTCATGCGGCTGGGTGGCATCAAAAAAGGCGGATCCGGCTGTATCTGCCCCGAAAGCGCCTTGCTCAGGGCCCTGGTTATGCATATCGTTCTGGCGCGCGATGAAGTGGTGGTCATGGATATGGAAGCCGGCATCGAACACCTGGGCCGGGCAACGGCAAAGGCGGTCGACAAACTGATCGTGGTGGTGGAGCCGGGACGGCGCAGCATCGACACCGCCGAACATATCCGCAAGCTGGCCGGAGAAATCGGACTGGACCACATCGCCGTTGTCGGCAACAAAGTTCGCGGTGCAAAAGACGAAAAATTTCTACAGACCCACCTGGACGATCTTGAATTCCTCGGTTTTCTACCTTATGATGACGCATTGATCGAAGCGGATCTCAACGGGGTGTCCCCTTTTGATGTGGAATCGCCGTCAAAAGCCGGGGTAAAGGCGATGATCTCAAAACTCTGATGGCAAAACGCAGCAAACGTTTCTTCCGGCCCAAGCGTTACCCCCGCAAGAAACCTACCCTTCCCCATTTGAAACCGGGCGCCGATGCCAGGCTGCGAAAAGTTTTTGCTGAAATCGGCGTGCCTGAAAACCCGGTTTTCACACCGGATGCGTTCCAGCTCGACGCCCTCTCGGCCATTGAAGGCAGCGACTGCCTGGTGACCGCGCCGACCGGCTCCGGAAAAACATGGATCGCCGAAAAGGCGATTGCCCGGATTCATGCCGGCGGCGGCAGGTCCTGGTATGCCTGCCCGTTGAAAGCGCTGAGCAACGCCAAATATGCGGAATTTTCCGCCACTTTCGGCCGGCAACATGTTGGAATTTTGACCGGAGACCGCAAAGAGAACACGAACGCTCCGATTATCGTGGGAACTACTGAAATCTTGCGAAACCAGCTGTACGATGCCATGCACCGCGGGGAATTGCTGGCAGCAGATTTTGTGGTTCTGGACGAGGCCCATTTCCTGGGAGATCCGGACCGCGGGGTGGTCTGGGAAGAAATCATGATTTATCTGCCGCAGCGCATCCCGCTTTTGTTGCTCTCGGCAACCATCGGTAACGCCGATCAGATCGCCGGCTGGCTTTCTTCAATTCGTTCATCCCGCTGTGCGGTTATCAGAGAGTCGAAAAGACCGGTGCCGCTGGTCCCTCTTTTTTTGCATCCTTCCGGTACCCTGCTGCCGTTGACCGAGTCCGCCAAACCCGCGGGCAAAGAAAAAATTTATAAAAAGGTCGCCGATTTTTTAAAGACCAAGCGCTCGCGGCAGCGCCGGATTGCCGATCATCTGCTGCCTTTTGACGACGTTCTGAGAGTATTGAAGAAATATCACCTTCTGCCGGCCATTTTCTTTTTGAAATCAAGGGCGGATTGCGACCGGGCGCTGGAGCAGTGCCGCGGGAAATTGTTGCCGGATCCCGGCCGTAACGCCGTGCTCAAAGAGCGAATTGAAGCGTCCGGTCATCAAAGCCGGCATGTGATTCGTCATCGTCAACGCTGGTTTCTTGAGAATCTGGCCCTGGGTTCGCACCATGCCGGTCAGCTGCCGGCATGGAAACTGATGCTGGAGCGGTTGATGAGCGAAGGTTTGCTGGATGCGGTATTTGCCACATCCACGGTTGCGGCCGGTGTGAATTTCCCGGCCCGCACGGTGGTCTTTTTAAATTCAGACCGCTTTAACGGAACCCAGTTTCTGCCGCTGGATGCCACCGAGCTGCATCAGATGACCGGGCGGGCCGGCCGCAGAGGCATGGATAATATCGGCTTTGCCCTGCTGCTGCCCAATAAGTTTATGGATGTTCGCTGGATGGCGAAATTGTTTCACACAACGGCTTCGAATGTTGTCAGTCAGATCAAAATCAATTTTTCAATGGTGCTGAATCTGCTGCTGTCGCACAGCCCGGAACAGATCAAAGATTTACTCGGCCGATCGTTTGCATCCTATGTACTCCGAAAAACCCCGCTAAAAAAATCCCGCAAAGACCGCCGCCGCATTCTTTGGGACGATTTTTTGCAGCACCTGAATTTTCTTAAGGAAACCGGTTACGTCACCGACAGCGGATCGTTGAGCGAGAAGGGACGCTGGACCAGCCAATTGCGGGTGGACCAGCCGCTTTTAATTGCCGAAGGCTTCCAGATGGGCATCCTGCCGCAATCCGAACCGAGTTTTCTAGCGGCGATCATCGCGGCCTTTGTCAATGAGCGCGAATCCGATACCAAAATTCACAAGAAGCGCGTCCCCAGACCGCTTTTGGACGCGTTTTACAGGGTTCTCAAAGGGTTAAGGCCTTTTGCCTGGCAGATGCAGGATCGTGGATTTGAAGCACGTGCTTTTCACTTAAGACCGGTGGTGGCGATTTATGCCTGGGCCAGCGGGGAGCAATGGGAGAAGGTTCGAATCCTGGCTGAGATGGAGGAGGGAGATCTGGTGATGCTGATCCACAGAACCGCAGACAATCTGCGGCATATCCGGGCGCTCAGGCAGGTTTTCCCTGATGCGGCCGAAACAGCCGACCGGGCGATTGAGCTGATACTGCGGGAACCGGTAGTCTTCGATCTTTAAAACCAGGGTGTAAGGTACAGGGTATAGAGAATAAGGTTTAGGTGTAAGTTTTTGGATAGGAGGGCTTACCTGGTTTCAGGTGTCGGGTGTCGGGTGTCAGGTGCCAGAAAACAGACGGCAGAGTGCAGAATTCTATAATTCTTCAGTCATCAGGTTCGTAATCCTGACACCTGAACACTGACACCTGAAACCTATTCTTTGATGATGATCTGCTGAATTTTATCCGACAGCTGGATCAGGTTGAACGGTTTTTGAATAAACCCATCACAGCCGCGCTCTAAAATCTTGGAGGCTTGTCCATTGATGCTGTAGCCGCTTGAAAGCAGCACCTTAATATCGCGATTAATCCTTTTAAGCCGATCAAAGGTTTCGCCACCGCCCATGCCGGGCATGATCATGTCCATAATGACCAGATCAATTTTGTCAGCATTTTTTTGATAAAGTTCGATTGCTTCCTGACCGCTTCGGGCCGCCAGGACCTCATAGCCCAGTTCGCGCAAAAGCTCCTCGCCGACTTTAATGATCGTTTCCTCATCATCGATCAGCAAAATGGTACCGGTACCCATTGCTACGGTGGGGACAGTCTTTTCTATTTCCTTTTGAATCTTTTTGCGGGATGCCGGCAGATAAATGCTAAACGTGGTTCCCTGATCGATTTCGCTGTAAACGTTTATGTAGCCGCCGTGATTTTTAATAACGCCGTAAACCGAAGCCAGTCCAAGCCCGGTACCCCGCCCCATTTCCTTGGTGGTGAAAAAGGGCTCAAAAATCCGCTCCCGGGTATCTTTGTCGATGCCGATTCCCGTATCGGTTACGGTGATCTTAATGTAATCTCCGGCTTCGACTTTATACGGTTTGTTGTTTACAAACTTCGAATCCAGGATAACATTTTCCGTTCTAAGATACAGATCGCCCCCCCGGGGCATGGCCTGCCATGCGTTTACGTAAAGATTTAAAAGTGCCTGTTCGATCTGCCCGCGATCGACTTCAGCGGTCCAAATATCGGGCGCCAGGTCCATTTGAATCCGAATTTCTTTCTTGGTGCGTCCGAACATGGAAGCGGATTTATCGATAACGTCATTTACATCTGTGGCAATCGCGTGATACTTGCCGCGGCGGGCAAAACCCAGCAGCTGCCGGGTTAGCTCCGTGCCGTTTTCCACATAGGTTTCAATGTTCTTTATCTTTTCATAATTGGGATGCCCCGGATCGGTTTTTAAGGCCATCAGTGAGGCATTTCCCTGGATCCCCATGAGAATGTTGTTGAAATCATGGGCAATACCCCCGGCCAGGGTGCCGATGGATTCCATTTTCTGGGCCTGCCGAACCTGAATTTCCAGCTTTCTATTTCGGGCTTCGGCCGCTTTTTTTTCGGATACATCCCGCAAAACCCCCCTGAACCCGATGGGCGCGCCGCGCGAATTTCGCCGCAAAGATGCCGTCAGCTCCAGAGCGATGCTGTCGCCTGTTTTCCCGATGGCATCATAGTCGGTCACCCGAATGGGTTCCGCTGTTTTTTGAACCCGGGCACAAATCTCATTCATTTTGCCGGTCGTGGCCGGGGATGTAAAGGCGCGGGTATTTTTACCCGACAGGTCGTCTCGCGAATATCCCAGTATTTTACACAGGGGATCATTGAAAAAGGTCAGGTTTTGGTCGAGATCAATTTCAAAATAGCCCTCTTCAAGGCCTTCAACAATGGTGCGGTATTTCTCTTCGCTTTCCTGAAGCGCTTTATCCGCCAGGCGACTTTTGTTGAACATATAATCGTAGTGCGAGATAAAAATGGCAAAAAGGCATAACACCAGCAGGCGGGTGAAAATTTCAAACTGGTTCGGCCCCAGCAGATGTTGAATAAAATTAGCCTCAGGTTTCATAAAGAAATACATAAAGGATTCGCAAATCCAATAAAAGGCGGCCAAAGCGATTCCGGTAACGACAATCGAATCAAAAAAAGCAGTCGGTTTTTTAAAGTTAAATTTCATGGAAGTTAAATTTCAGAAATAAGAGGCCAGATGCCAGGTAAGTCATCTTTCGTCAAATTGGTTTGATTGATGAAACTGTTTTATTGGTTTGATTTGTTTAATTGGTTTTATTTGTTATTATTTTTACGCCTAACAGCATTCAGGATTTCCAAATCTTTTAATTTTCGCCACTTCAGAAACAACCAATCGCACTGATTGAACGAATCAAACTAATGAAACCGACCTTTAGGCCTTTTTCCTTGAACCTTTGAACCCTGAATATTTGAAACTTAAACCAATGAACCTTTGAACCTTGTAACCCTTTAATTTTATAACAATATGCTATTATCTGTCAAATAAAATACAACCGCTGACATAAATTCAGCGAAAATCGGGCATTCACATGATTAGATTACCCAAGATTCCCGATCTACGGGGGTACGGCAAAACCTCTATTTAAAGCAATTCAATATGAATTGCATTTTTGCCGAAATTTCGGTATTCTATAGTCACCTGCGAAAAAGATGTTACAAAAGTAGGGGCGGGGATAAGCCCCGCCCCTAAATTCTCTAAATTCTGACACCATAGGCTCTAAAGCACGAAAAACAACATTTCCGGCCGGATCGTGGGAGATTAAGCGTGAGATCAAGAAAAGCGATTATATCAGTCATATGGATAGCGGTATTTTTGATGAGCCCGGGTGTATGGGCAGCAGCAGAGGACGCGTTTGATAACGGCTTAACGCTTATCGGCCAACAGCGTTATGAAGAGGCCATTCAAGCGTTCTCAACCGCCATCGAAATAATACCCCGGGACTACCAGGCTTATAATTACAGGGGTGTTGCCTGGGCCCTGATGGGCAAATACGACAAGGCCCTTGCCGATTATAACAAAGCCCTTGAAATAAGGCCACGCTATGCAGAAGCTTATAATAATCGCGGCTTTGCCAGAACCCAACAGGGTGATTTGAGTAACGCACTAAATGACTACGCGCGGGCGCTCGAAATCAATCCGTTTTTTGTCGACGCGTACAATAATAAGGCCTGGGTATTGGCCACCTGTGCCGATCAGCGCTTCCGCGATGGTGGCCAGGCTGTAAGGCTGGCGCAAAAGGCGGTGGAGCTCAAACCGGATGTTGTCTCTTTAGATACCCTGGCAGCAGCATATGCAGCGGTGGGCAACTTTGATGCTGCCATCGATACCCAAAAAAAGGCCATTCAAAAGCTACTGCTGGCGGATAAAAATTCAGAGGTCCCCACTTACCTGCCCCACTTAGACGCTTACAAATCCAGACGATCTTTGCTGATCGATTATGCATCCAGATCGAACACCGGCGAAACGAAAGGCCAAAGCGCAAAGGTTTCCTTAAAGAAGCAAACCGCTGAACCATCGCCGCCGGCCGCATCGCAGAAGGTCGTAGCCGTATCCAAGCCCAAAACTCAAAAACCCGCTGCGGCACTGCAAACGAAAAAACCCATGGCGGCGGCGAGCAAGCCGGCACCGGCCGTCGCGACTAAAAAGGCCGCTACCGCATCTAAAACCCAAAAACCCGCTGCTGCTTCCAAAACGAAAAAAACATCCAGGCCGCCTGCAAAGCCGTTGCCCTATACCATTCAAGTCAGCGCGTATCGGGACCCGCAAACATCAAACCAAGTGGCCAGAAAATTGATCACCAGCGGCGACCCGGCCTTTACCAGCCCGGTCGATCTTTCCGAAAAGGGAAAGTGGTATCGGGTTTATATCGGTAACTATACCACCCTGGCAGAGGCAAAGATTGCCGCAGCTGGCCTGAAAAATCGTAAATTTCGCTATGTGCATATCGCCAAAAAACCATACACAGTCCAGGTCGGCCTGCCGCCTTTCAAAAGCTAATCCCAAAAACTTAAGTCCAGGCTGAAAACCAAAGGAAACCTGGCCTACAGCCTTCCAGCAGTGTCTGGCCAGAACCAGACCCGAATCTTAATCGGCGCTTATGAGAGCCGGGCAGCTGCGGCAAGCCTTGCAAAGCAGCTTAAGAAAGATGGATTCGATCCCAAAATCGGCCTGAGATAATACGGACCCAATCAACTGATGACTTTCCACAAAGGCCTTTCCGGGCTTCTTTCTCGATACGAAAACCTGTTTCTGCTGTCTTTAGCGCTTATCGTCATATTAATCTATGCCAACACGATAGGCAGCCCGTTTATTTTTGACAGCAGAAACAATATTGAGACAAATCCCCATATCCGAATTTCTAAAATCACGCTGAATGACCTGGCAGCAGCCGCTTTCAAAAGTCCTTTAAAGCAGCGGCCGCTGTCGAACATCAGCTTTGCGCTCAATTACTATCTCCACGGTTATAATGTGGTCGGTTTCCACGTCGTTAATATTCTCATCCATATCAGCACCGGTTTCTTACTTTATTTCTTCGTCAAATCAACCTTTCGCACCCCGGCTCTGAGATCACGCTATGGCGACTATCTGTGGATTTCATTTTTTACAACAGCCGTCTGGATGGTTCACCCACTGCAAACCCAATCGGTCAGTTATATCGTTCAGCGCATGAACAGCCTATGCGCCATGTTCTACGTATTATCGATCCTGTTCTATGCCCGTTTTCGATTGAGCGGGCAGCAAAAAAATAAATGGCGGCTGTTATCAGGCTGCATCCTGGCCGGCGTGCTGGCTCTGGCATCAAAGCAGATTGCAGCCACGCTGCCTGTTTTTATTATTGCCTATGAGTGGTATTTTTTCCGGGACCTGGAATTGAAATGGTTAAAGAATCAAATACCGCTGCTGACCGGGTGCCTGCTGCTGACAGCCGTCATTGCGCTGGCCCTTTTGGGCAGCAATCCCCTGGATGGTATCCTGAAGGGATATCAGGGTCGCGATTTTACACTCACCCAGCGTTTGTTGACCGAGCCGCGAGTCATCATTTTTTATCTCAGCCAGCTGTTGTGGCCGCACCCTTCACGGCTGAATCTGGATCATG
The DNA here is from genome assembly GCA_041559695.1 of Desulfobacterales bacterium. Lineage (GTDB taxonomy): Bacteria > Desulfobacterota > Desulfobacteria > Desulfobacterales > JAHEIW01 > JAHEIW01. The sequence continues at coordinate 75 of JBFFCW010000100.1, read as the reverse complement.
ATTTTACGCTTTCCAATTCGCTGATGGACCCGATGACCACATTATTTTCCATATTTATCATTGCGGCACTTATCG
>JBFFCW010000099.1:0-10446 GCA_041559695.1 Desulfobacterales bacterium | reverse complement strand
GCTATGTGGAAAATTGGAGCAATCGGCGGGGCGAGCTGAACAGTAAAAAGGGCTGGGGTTTCACGCTGGGCGGGGGTTATGACTTCATGCTCTATAATTTATTGCCTGATCATGATTTTACACTTAGTCCCTTTGCAACATATAGTTACGGCGAGACAGGGAACTGGGATCACCGGGCAGTAACGGTTGGGATTGGCCTCGGCATTCCATAAAATCTGCAAGATGGGCTGCCTGCTTTGTCTTCATTTATAGATGCATTTTTTGCAGCAACATCGCTGGTAGATAGCAGCCGGCCGCCCGATCATTTCTTATGAGCGAGTAAAATTCGGTTGTTGTTTTTGCGGGGTTTTTCGATCTGCTTGTTTTCTCCCCAGCGCTTGAACAGATCGTGTTCGATACCCATGTAGTCAAAGACCTTGCCGATGGTTTGGTCAATAATATCCTCGATAGTCTCGGGCTGGTGGTAAAATGAAGGCACCGGAGGCAGTATGTGAGCGCCCATTTCAGCGGCCAGGGTCATCAGGCGGAGGTGTCCCACGTGCAGCGGTGTTTCCCTGACCACCAGGACCAATTTGCGCTTTTCTTTCAACGTCACATCCGCCGTGCGGACCAGCAAATTTTCATTATAGGAATTGGCGATACCGGAAAGCGATTTAATGGTGCAGGGCACGACCACCATGCCTTCGGTCAAAAAGGAGCCGCTCGCCAGGGATGCGGCCATATCCTTATGATCGTACACAACATCCGCCATGGCTTCAACTTCAGCGGGCTTGCGGCTGGTTTCGATTTCGATATTTAGCCGGCCGGCATTGGAAATGATCAAATGGGTTTCAAAATCCGTTTCCCGCAGCACGTCCAGCATGCGAACCCCGTAGGTGACCCCGCTGGCCCCCGATATGCCGATCACGATTCTTTTAGACATCAATTTTTCCTTTTAGTGACATAACGCTATTATACATATGATTTTGCTTAAAAGAATATATTTTTACGTCTATCCCCGAATTCTTTTAACGAGATCAAGTTTCGGCGGCAAGTTCGGCCAAAATCATCTCCACCAGAATTTCACTGTTGCGGACAACATGCTGGATGGCTTCAGGGGCAAGGTTGTCCCAGTGGATTCCGGCCGTGACAACGACCTGCGTTTCCAGCACCGCCGCCAGAATTTCGGCAGCGGCCTTGACCAGTTCGTCTTCCTTGTGCCCCACCCGGCAGATAACGGATGCGCTGGCACTGGTAACCTCTGGATCTTTGAGGCTCGGGCGCGGCTGGGCAACCGCCACCGCTCCGATATGCGGTTTTTCACCGCCCCAGATGGCCACCAGCACGTCCTCGCCGATCAGCCGGACACTGGCGGACAGATTATACGCATCTTCCTCGGTTTTTAGGGTAAATTCTCGGGTTGCCATTTAAAAAATTTCCAATGCAGCCGTAACAACTGCCCGGGCAAAGGCTTCATCTTCCATGTTGGCCTGGACTTCGACAATTTGAATTTCAGAATTCAATTTTTCACGAAGTTCTTCGACAAAGATGCGATCCGCCTCGGGATTGTAAGTCGGATTACCCGGGATGTCCACCGACGACCATCCGTTAAGCGGTATCATCATTCTTACCGGGCCCGAGGCACGGTTCAGTTTTTCCGCAAAAACATGGGCCACCTGTTTTAATTCATCCGGTGAAATCCGCAGCCAGGTGCGAAATTTATCCAGATCGTATTTTGCGCGCTGATGATGTTCCGGCCTATATCTGGATTTAGAAGGTGTGATGTGGTTTACGCTGCAGGTGGCAATGACCTGAGGGATTCCGATCCTGCCGGCCGATTCCAGGCGATTGGGGCCCGCATCACGCGTAAAGCCGAACAGGTGTTCGCCAACACCTCCGGGCGCCAAGTCGACGACACCCTGGAATAATTTTTGTGAAATCATCTCCTCCATCGCGCGGTCGCATATCCCGGCGGCATGGAAACCGATAACCTGGTAGCCGGATTTTTGCAATTCGGCTTGAACCAGACTGGCACATTCATCGCAGGGTCCCAGCATGGTCAATGCGATGGCCGTGCCTTTATCCGTTCCGGGCGCAGTGACGTGGCCTTGCACCATCCCGGCCAGCGCAAACGCTGCTCGATCAAAAACATTTTTGAGCAAATCCGAAAGCCCCGACAATTCAATGACCGAATGAAAAAGGATAATGTCTCCGGTACCGATGTAGCGGGTGGAAAGACCGGGCAGGGCCGCGGCCGAGGAAATCATCAATTTGGGTAGGCCGAAGGGAAGGGATCGCATCACTTCAGTGACCATCAGCGAGCCGGTGGCACCGCCCATGCCGGTAACCCCATGGATTTTGTCTTCCGCTTGCAGTTGTTTGGCGATGGTGGAGGCCCCTGCGATGGTGATGTTGGTGATCTGAGCTCGATCTTTGGATTGGCGGATGTCTTCAAAATGGCTTCCGCCCGCTTCAGCCACACGATCCGGCAGTATATCGGCTTGCGAAGCCCCGTCACCACGCATTGAAATGTCCATTAAAAGGGCTTTAAGCCCAAGCGACTCCACCTGCTCCTTGAGATATAAGGTTTCTTCCCTTTTGGTATTCAGGGTAGAGATAATGAGAATCGTCTTTTGCATCGATCAGGAACTTTCCTGTTTTACTTTCTCCGCAATTTCCTTTTTAAGGGTCTCTTTATTGACTTTGCCTGAATCACCGACGGCCGGAAATTCGGACACGACCTCCAGGCGCTCCGGCAGCTTGAACATGGCCAGCTGTTTGCCTTTCAAAAATTCAACCATCTCATCGAAGGTAAAATCCTGGCCGGCTTTCGGTATCACATAGGCGCAGGCGCGTTCACCCATCGCCTTGTCCGGGTAACCGACGATGGCCACCGAGGCCACCTTGGGGTGATCATTTAACAACCCCTCGATTTCGGCCGGATAGATGTTTTGCCCGCCGCGGATAATCATGTCTTTAGAGCGGCCCAGAATCCACAGGCATTCCTGGTCGAATTTGACGATGTCGCCGGTGGTGGTCCAGCCATCGGAGTCGAATACCGTGGCGGTCAGCTCTTCATCCCGATAATAACCGGCGGGCGCGTGGGGGCCCCTGAAATAGAGAATGCCCGGCTCTCCATCCGGCACTTCATTATCGTCTTCATCCAGCAGGCGCACCTTGTTGCCGGGCAACATGCGACCGACGGTTCGGCGTCTGAGATCTTTGGTATCCTCCACCCGGCAGCCGGAGACCGAGCCCATATCCTGGGTGCCCAGGTCGCTGGTGATAACGGCACCGAAGGCCTGTTCGGCTTCTTCGGCAATCTGGGGTGAGAGGTAGCCGCCGGCAGAGCGAATAAAGCGTAAGGAGCTCAGGTCATATTTGGAAGTGTCGCATTCGAGCATCCGCACCAGATGGGTGGGAACGACGCCGATGGCCGTAGCCTTTTCTTTTTCGATCAGGGCCAGAGCGTCTTCCGGAACGAATTCTTCGAGCATGACCGTTTTGGCACCGGCCAACGGCGCTGCAAAGTAGGTTAGGGTTCCGGCGGCACCACCGGCGTGCGGGGCAATCGCCATGGTAATATCGTCTTTGTTAAGGCCCCAGATGCTCACGCGTCCCTTGGACGTGCAGACACGGGGGGCGGTGGGCCATTCCACCAGCTTGGGCAGCCCGGTGGTGCCCGAAGTGGTTGTCAGCAGGGCGATATTCCAGACCGGATCCAGCCGTCTTTCTTTAAGCACATTTTCATCAATCGGTTTTTCAGCAGCCTCCCGGGCCAGCTGGGTCAAAGAATAGGTATTCTGCGGAGCCGAATCCGGCACGGTATCGTCAAAAAGAAAAATATTTTTCAGATGCGGAAACCGCTGCTGCAGGTCCTTATACATTTCAAGATAATCAAACTTGCGGTATTCATGGGGAATGACCACCGCTGTCGCTTCCGTTCTTTCCACCATGTATTCCAATTCTCTTTGACGCAGGTAAGGATAGACCGTCAGGGATATGAGACCGGCTCTTTCGCTGGCAATTCGGGCCAGAAAACCGTAAACACTGTTTGGGGACTGAATAATGATACGCGAAAATTGCGGGATCCCCATCTGAACCCAGGTACCGGCAATTCCGTCCACCAGGCGTTTGGCCTCCGCCCATGTCACGCGGTATTTGGAATCCACCAGCGCTTCGCGATCACCGTACTCCCGGGCATTTCTTTCCCAGAAATCGTAAAACAGCTCCTGGGTCCAGTATCCTTCGTTTAAAAATTCGTCGACCATCTCTTTTTGATAACGAATGGGTTTCACAAGTATCCTCCTTCAATTGTTCTATGGTAATTAGAACCGCTATCGAACATAGCAGCTCAATCCCTTATTCGTGGCTGGAAGCCACTGCCACATCCGTCTGTCCGCAGCGTGGGAGCGACATCTTGCCGCGTTATGCGTGCATTTTAAATCGGCCGGCAACACATCCTTTTGAAGCAAAACATATTTTTAAGAAAGATTCTATTCTTCTTTTTTTGATGCGGCGCGTTTGGCCTTCAGACCGGCTTTAAATGTTTCCCAGAATTGTTTGTCGGTATCCTTCCAGGCCGCTCCCCAGCGCTTTTCAAAATAGGACGCCGGCAGGCGGTCATGCCAGGATTTCCAGGGATCGCGGCCTTCCTTTTGAGCGACCAGGACATCCGTTAAATAGTCTATGATGTTTGTCAGTTCTTCTTTGGGCAAATAAGACACCGCGCCCTCTTTGATCGATCGCACTAGATTGTTCGGGCTCCAGGCATGCGCGGTCAGCATGACCGCCGGGATGTTTTTGCGGGTCGCAATTTCCAGCAGGCCGTAACCGTCAACCCCCATTATATCCAGGATCACCAGATCAAACGGCTGCGATTCCAGCAGTTCCCTGGCCGCCTCAAATGAAAGTGCGGTCACCATCTCACACATCGGCAGTAAATCGACCAGTGTATCCAGAACATCCTGCTCGTCGTCGACCGCCAGGACCCGTTTGCCGTCCAATAACTTATGTTCTGCCATCTTCGCCGTTCCTTTTTTAGGTTGCCGGTTGAGCCGGTTGAGCCGGTTTAGCCCGTTAAAGTAGGGAAAATATCTGATTTATAATCAACGGGCTCAACCGGCCAACGGGTGACGGGCTCAACCTTTTTGAGATTGCTCCTAAAGTCCTAACTCAGACCATCTTGCCTGAACCCTTTTGACGGTTTCCGGATCCAGCTCAATGGGAATGGGTTTATCTTTCCAGTCATAGGGAATCGTGGCATCCAGCAGGAGCCGGCCGGTAATCTCCCTGGCATTTATGGGAAGCGAGGGATCGAGCGGCGTTGATCTTCCGCGTTTAATCACCTGGGACCGGTTGGGCTGGAACCGGAAGCTCAGGGCATACATGACCCGGGGGATATCCCAGGGATCAATATCCTCATCCACGACGATGACCGTCTTCAGTCCATAGGCGCCCATCTCGGTTGAGATGGCCGCGGTCAGAACCTGATCGGCATGCCCGGGATACATCTGCTTGATGGAAATGATGGCCAGAAATCGTCCGGAGCCTTCCGGCGGGCAGTAAACCGCCTTCAAACCCGGTATTTTCATGGCCAGCAGTTGCTGCCACAAGGTCGCGCCGTATGACAGCGCCATCGTCATATGCGTGTCGGTGACCGCTCTGCCCACGGTGGTTCCCCACAAGATGGGGTTGTTTCTGTGGGTGACGCATTTGACATCGATAAAATTACGGGGGTCGGTACCGACGCCGGAATAATAGCCGGTGTACTCGCCAAACGGTCCTTCTTCCATAAATTTATCGGCATCCACTTCGCCTTCGATAACGATTTCTGCGTGGGCCGGTACGGGAAGATCCACGGTTTCCCCCTTAACCACCTCCACGGCTTCGCCTCGCAGTGCGCCGGCGACGTCATATTCCGAGACAAACGCAGATACACGGGCCGCCCCTAAAACAAAGAGCAGCGGGTCGCATCCGATTACCGAAGCCACGGGCATTGGTTTGCCCAATGCCTGGTACTTCTTCAACATGATGTCGGCGTGTTTACCCTTGATGAACTGGGTGCCGATTTTGTCTTTTTCAAGCAGCTGGCTGCGGTAAGTTCCCAGATTAATCCATCCCGTCTCAGGATCCTTGCTGATGATGAAATGAGCGGTGCCGATATAACGACCCCCGTCCAGCGGATACCACTGAGGAACCGGGAATTTAAAAAGGTCGATATCGTCACCGGTCACGATGTTTTCCTTACAGGGGGCGGCCGAACTGTCCACCATCTTGGGCGGCTCCAGGTTTTCACCCAGCCTGGCCCACTCTTCATAAAGGTCCACCAGGGTGGATTCGAGGGGCAGTCCCATAATCAAAGCCAGTCTCTGGGTGGTGGTGCACACGCTGGTGATGACCGGTGTATCATAATCTTTGACGTTTTCAAAAAGAAGTGCCGGACCGCTCTGTTCCTCATTGAGTTTGGCGATATGCGACAATTCCAGATTCCAATCCACTTCGGCGGTGATCCGTTTGCACAGACCCGTTTCCTCGCCTTTGGCAACAAAATCCCTCATGTCTTTCATGAAACATTTCCTCCTTTTCAAATTAATAAAGCTGATTTTGGGTAATATATTTAATTTGTTCTTAGTGTTTTAAATTTTTATGATTTCATTTCTCCTGCGGGTTTTCACTTACTGCAGGCAGTCGAGTCGTTCATGCGATTTGAGATTCTCCTCAGTTGCCCCGGACGGAGCGCTGTTACTCGTGCGTTAAACGCAGGGGAGGCAGTTTTTTTCAGTTAAGCAGCAATTTTTACGGTATCTTAATTCGTTTCATGGCCTGTTCCATCAAGAGCTGCCGACCGCTTTTGGCGCCAATGACCGATTCGGTTTTACGCTGACTCCAAACGGTTTCAGGGCGTGCCTGAACAATAAACATGTTTTCTGGAAACGGGATATCTTTATCAATGGCCCATTCAATGTCCATGGGTCGGCCGTAATGGTTTTCAATATTCTTAGCAGCGATGACCAGCGCCTTGATCTCGTCGTCGGCCAGGCAGCAGGTGCACTGCATATCTTCTGCGACATCCGCGTCGACCGTTTCCCCTTTTTCCAGGTCATACACACATTCGATGTGTTTGGTTGATATGGTTCTTTCGTTAATTTCCAGCATGACCTTATCGACCACAAATTTATCCGGGTTGACAGAACCGGAAACAACGGTTTCGCCCAATCCCCAGCTGCCCTCGATGAGGACCTTGGAAATATCTCCATTTGTCGGGTTTATCGTGAACATCACCCCGGCGGCTTTGGAGTTGACCATTTTCTGAACGCCCACACTGATGAGCACCTTGTCATGAGGAAAGTCGTTTTTGATGCGGTAAGCGATTGCGCGGGGGGTATATAAGCTGGCCCAGCAATTCTGTACTTTGCTGATCACCTGATCCGCGCCCTGAATCCAGAGATAGGTGTCCTGCTGACCGGCAAAGCTGGCGCTGGGCAAATCCTCAGCGGTTGCGCTCGAGCGCACCGCCACGGGAACCGATTCCACGGCGCATTTTTCACACAGCCCGGCGTATCCATCCTTGATGGCATCGCTGACAGCATCCGGCATTGGCGTCTTTTTGATTAACTCCTGCACGTCGGCACTGGCATCATTGAGGGCCGCCACATCATCGGAGTTCAGATCGGAAACCCGATCGATAATCCGGGATTTAATTCCGGCGTCGGTAATGAATAACAAATAGCTGTCAGTGGTTACCGCAAATCCGGGCGGGACCCGAATGGCGGCTTTGATCATTTCTCCCAGGCTGGCATTTTTACCGCCGACAATGGGCACTGAATTTTTATCCAGTTTTTCGAAATCCAGGATATAATCCATATTTGCTTCCTTCATGCCCTACCATCTGAAACCCCCTCCCTGAGGGAAGGGGTTTCAGCATGGAGGCTCATTTTACATGGCGCAAAGTGGCGCTAAAAGCTAAAGCTTTTCAGGAAAACCTTGTAAATGGCTATCCTGCGCGTTTAACAATCTCGACCACCCCGCTGTCACCGTCCACTTTGACGATATCGCCGGTTTTGATCACCGATGTGGATAACCCGGTTCCGGTAACAGACGGTACGCCATATTCACGGCAGACAATTGCCGCATGGCTGGTCAGACCGCCGATGTCGGTCACCGCGGCCTTAATTTTGGTAAACACGGGTGCCCAGGACGGATTGGTGGACGGACATACCAGTACCTCACCGGGCTGCAAATCCACAATGTCTTTGAGCCGTTTCAGCACACGGGCCGGGCCCTCGGCGATACCGGCCGAAGAGGCGAAACCTTTGATTTCAGAAACATCCTCGGTTGCGCTTGCGTCGACACCCTTGAGCCATTCTTTCACTTTATCGGTGGTGATACCCCACAGCATAATGGTAAAGGGTTCAGCCACTTCTTCGGGCGGGACGCCCAGAGCCGGGATCGGGTTCCAATTACCGGCTGCTTCAAGGATTTTTTTGCGCTTTTCGGCTTTAGATTTATAGTAGCTTCCTCGCATGGGGATATCCACACCCAGCGCCCAGCCGGTTGACACTTCGGTCAGCAGCTGTGGGATTTCATAGCGGTTAAACATAAAGATGTCATCGACTTCGTTTAGCATCCCGTTGTTGACCAGAAGTGTTCCAAATTCTCTAATCTTGGCAAACCAGATGGTGTGAAACCAGTGTTCCACCCAGAAGAGGTGATCTTCGGCGTATGTGTAAATGGTTCTGACGGTGTTGTAAGCATCGTCAAAGGCTTTTCGATCTTCGTCGGTTTTGATGAGTTTGCGGTATTCGGCAACGATTTCATCTCTTTGCTTTTCGATCTCATCCAGCGAGCGCTCAATATTCTCACCGTTTTGCAGCCGTTCGACATAGCCTTTAATGTAGCTGTAGGGAATTTCCGCATCGGTCAGCCAGCTGCCTTCATAATGAAACCAGCCGCTGCCGCAGGATACATAAAACCACGGATCTTTGGCTTTTTCATACTCTGCAAGCCATTTTTTTCCATTCTCTGTTTTTTGAAGTTCAGCGACCTTATCTTCCACCGGCGTGTCACTCTTGAGAATAGCGGAAACTTCCTTGGCAGACGCTGCCAGTTTGGAAAGGCGGCAAAGTTCTTCTTCGGGCTTGAACATGGATACATAGGCGCCGGCCACCATTTTGCCGATGGCACTCTCACTGATACCGGGAAAAAGCTTGCGGGACACATCGGCAAACATCAGATAGGCCAGGTAAGTGAGGTTCAGCATCTCGAAATGATACTGCCAGCCCTTAAACATTTGGTTGACCAGTTTGTCAAAGGCCTCAATCAAATAGTAACTGTCGTACACCCCGGTGGGCGCCGGCAGAACCTGATCATCGGGAACATATTTCGGCAACTCGCTGGGGACTCTCACCGCGGCCATTTCTTCGCCGAGCGCTTTAAACTTGGTCAACCATTTGTCCCATAGTTCACTATAATGTTCAAATACATAAAATACGCGTTTTTCAAAATGCCCGGCTTTCTCAGCGATGATTTCCTCCGGCGGCGGGGCGATGGCGCAGATGTACATGTAACATCCCACCATTCGTTGGGCGATTCCCTGGGCCGGTGGAATACAGAATACGCGGGTGGTGTACTGTGACAGGGAAATCTGCCAGGCTTCCTGAAAAATCAAATCCAGTGGCGGCATGGGTTCCGGGGCATGGATTTTGTCCTGATACCAGAATTGGGCTTTTTCCCAGTCTGCCCTGTCTTCGGAAAACAAATGATGGGAGGGATACATTTCTTCCCAGCCTTCAAGTTCAGGCGGGACTTGAAACTCATGAGGGTCCGGGAATCTTCCAGATTGTTCGGTCATTTTCATTCTCCTTTCGGTGGTGGGTTAAAAATTGAGTTGAAAGAAAAAGGATGCATGAAATAAATTTAATAGGCTTTCGGTCGGAGGAACTGGAACTTGATATGGAATCCAGAGCCAGTTGAGGTGAGAGAACAGAAGCCTGAAATTAAATGAGTAAATAAGATTTATTTTTTATGAAACAATCAAATAAAACTGTCAAACTAATTTAATTTATGCTATGCATAATTTTTACTTATGGATTGATATTACCCATAAAAAAAAGTTAGGATGTTATGCTAAATTTTAACCAGTTCCGTGTCTTTTATTATGCCGCCAAAAACTTGAATTTCACCGTTGCCGCCGGTGAGCTGTTCATTACCCAGCCGGCCGTTACCTCTCAGATCAAATCGTTCGAGGAGTTTTGCAACCTGAAGCTGTTTAAAAAAAGAGGCCGCCGGATCTACCTGACAGATGAGGGTAAATCCCTTTATGCCTATGCGGCCAAAATTTTTAAATACGAAAAAGAAATCGAACACACCATTGATGATATGCGTGAACTCAAGCGCGGAATCCTCAGTTTAGGGACGACGAAGGCTTACGCGCGCTATTTTATGCCGCTGATGATCACCACCTTT
>JBFFCW010000098.1:0-10463 GCA_041559695.1 Desulfobacterales bacterium | reverse complement strand
GAGATGATGCAAATTTTATCATTCCATCTTTCCATTACTCCGGCAACTCAGTGGCACGACGATATCGATAAAGTCCCGCAGATCAATTAACTCTAAACCAAATGATAGGAAGACTCATGTCATTCAAAGAAAACCTGCTAACCAAATTAAAAATTGACAATTTGGCCCATAAAGTCATTGCCTCCATCGGACCGGTGGAAAGCGGCAGCAAAGTCGACAAAGATGCCATGCGCAGCCTGCTGCAAATGAGCCCCTACCAGCATCAGAAAGAGCGGGATCTGGATCTGTACGTCGAAGCGATTGATCAGGAGAAGAAAAAAATTTTGGTTTTGGACAACGAGCTGCCGATTTATCAGACGACCATTGAGGACGTGGCCATACGTAAAAGCCCGTTGATCAGAGAAATGGTCAAAATCCGCAACATCATCAAAATTCTCAAAGATACCGACGTGAAGCTCAGCCGCAAAGACGAATCCGTTCTCGCCATTCAAAAAGAGTGCATCGACCAGCTCGACCTGTCATTTAATGCATCCGACATCGACGAAATTGCCAAAGACGGGCAAGCTGCCCTGGAAAGGGATTACCCCGATGGGGTGGTCGAGTGCCTGGAACTGTTCTCCGATCTGCTGGATTACAGGCCGGCACCAAAAACCTTTCAGCTCGGTCGACATAAAATTGTGGGGGCGCTGATACCCAGGGATGCCGGTGAAGTCTTATATGGCCCGATGATCATTTACAGCCTGATTCACGGCACCCTCAAGCTCATCGATGAGCAAATCAGCAGCTTCGATAAAACCAAAATAGAACTTGTGCAACAGGTCGCTGCCGGCAAACAAAAGGCGGCCGTTGAAGGCACTGACGTATTTGAGCACTTAAAAAATACTGTTTTGAAAAAAAAGGGTTAGAGTCGTTACCCCGGCCCATACGGCTGGCTTTTCCTACGTTAAAAGATTTACCGGAAATCATGCGGATGTTGCCGCATTCTATTTTTTCTTGCGAACCTTTTTCGCTTTTTTTATCTTTTGAATGAGGTCGTTCAGGTCGGGCGGTTTTTCGATCACATCCAGAGCCCCGAGTTCTCTGGCCTCCATGCGCTTTTCGTCAGGCACGTTACCGGTCAGAAGGATGATTTGCACTTCGGGCCGCTTTGCCTTCATCAGTTTCAAGGCCTTGAACCCGTCCAATGCCGGCATCATGAAATCCATGATGACGACGTCATAGGATTCTTCTTCAACCATAATGAGGGCATCTTCGGCCGAAGAGGCGGTTGAAACATCCATTCCGCGCGCACCGATCCGCTCTGCAATGATATCCAAAAAATCCTTTTCATCGTCGACGATCAACACTTTTTCTGACATGCAATCCACCTCGGCAATTAATCATCTTCCAGAACAGACCTGGGTGAAGAAATGCTATCACTTCCCATTGCCGTTCGTATGCGCTCCTCATGCTCGTCTTTGCGCGCAAACGCCTTTTTGATCTTGGTGTCCAATTCTTCCGTATCACAGGGTTTCATGAGGAAATCAAATGCGCCCAGTTTCATGCCTTCGATCGCAGTTTGCACCGTTCCCTGCCCGGTTAACATGATGACCTCGGTCAATGGTTTTAGTTTTTTAATTTCACGAAGAACCGCTATTCCGTCAGTACCCGGCAAGGCCACATCCAGGATAACCACATCATAGTTGAATTGTCTGATCTTCTCGAGGGCATTTTCGCCATCTAAGGAGGTGGTAATTTCATAATCACGAATGGCCAATCGTTCAGCTAAAGCGTCAACAAATTGTTCCTCGTCATCAACTAACAATACTCGTGTTTTCATATCCGTTCTTCCTTGCCAAACGGTTTTAACGGTTCTTGAGTTGCATAGAAGAAAAAAAAATGGGCCGATTAATCTCTGTCAATATCTTCGGCAATCCTGACAACAATTTCCCGGTTTCCGCTGTTGACCTCCAATTCAGCCCCGAGCAGACTGCAGAGTCCTTTTTCAGGTTCAGCCGGAAATGGTTTCAATGAGGGGCCCTCCAGAACGCCAAGACCCTTAAAAAAAACCTGGATCCCGGCTTCTGATTTTTGGGGTAACAGTTCGACAAGTTTATCTTCACCCGCGGCATCCATCGCAAAATCCAGACATAACCACAGCAGATTCATTAAAAAAAACGGAGCGGTCGTTAACTGCAGCGGTCCTTCATTTAATTTTGGCTGAACGGAAACACCCCGCATGGATGCGAATCGACTGGATAAGGCCACCAGCAGTTCCAAAACGTCATTTAGATCAATGGTTCTGATAGATTCATCAACGCTGTGAGCCAGCCGGTTCATGTTTTTCAAGATGGCGTCCACCCGGCCAACCTGTTTCATAACCGTCCGCGACATATTTTTCAGCCGCTGCGGTTCGATCGCCGCCCCCTCGTCTGCCATGAGTGCAAAGTCCTCCAGAAGCCCGGCATTTTCATTGATGATCGCCAGTACATTTTTAATTTCATGGGATATCGATGCCGTCATTTTGCCGAAAAATTGGAAACCGGTCTCAGCAACGTTTTCTACCCTGGCACTCATGCACAACTCCTTTTTTTGAGATGGGTTCTAATGGGCGGGTCAACCGTCGTGATCATATTCGCCCGCGCTCTTTTGATCCTTACGCGGCATCTTTAGGGGTAACCGGATATCGAAACGGGTTCCCGCACCGAGTTCGCTTTGAACGCTGATCTGGCCTCCGATCTCCTGAACCAAGGCATAGGTAACTGCCAGGTCAAGCCCCGTCCCGCTTTCACCCGTTCTTGAATAAAAAAAAGGCTCGAATACGTGCTTGAGCTCCGCTTCCGGAATACCCGGGCCATTGTTGGAGAAAGTGATCGAAACAAAATCCGTATCCTGGCGCTCTGCCTTAATATCGAGGTGGCCCCCATCGTTCATGACAGCAATGGCATTGTTAAACAGATTGAAAAAAATCTGTTCCAATTTGCCCCGGTCACTTTCAAATTGTGGAGTATCGTTCGCTAAATCAACTTGAACCGTGATATGCCTGAATTCGGCATCTTTGGCCAAAACGTTTTGTACTTCATTGATAATTTCCTGCAAATCGATGTTCTGGACACTTAGATTGAGATGGCGTGCAAAATTCAAAAGGCCCTTGGTGACCTCTGCACAGCGGTGCACCGTGACAAGCACCGAGTCCACAAGGTCGATGAGTTTCGGATCATTTTGATAAGTTTCGGTGAGAGTGAATATATCTTTGATATGCCCAGCCTTTTGGTTAATAATGGCCAGCGGGTTATTAATTTCATGGGCAACGCCTGAAGCCAGGCGCCCCAGGGAAACCATCTTATTTGTATTTTCTACCTGATGCAAGGTGTCGACTCTCTCCTGATCGGCCTCATGAATCTGATCGACAAGATGAGAGGCAACTGCGAGGGTTACCAGCAATATCACCAAAATACTTGCGGCTAATATCCCCGTAAAGGCCCAACCCGTTTTGTACCAGGGTTGGATGAGTTCACCTTGCTGTTTGACGATCATTAAAATAAAAGGCGTTTCGGGGATGTGCGCATAGCCGATTACCACGCGTTCATTGTTATCGTTTTTACTCTCGAATACCTGCGCTTTGGGTGAGTAATCCGGGATGCGACTCGGAATCTTATTAAAAACCGAACCGTAAAGCCGGGAAGGCGTTTGCAGTACTCCTTTTCGGTTGATAACAAACGTGTCGGTTTTTTCCCCGACCTCAAACTGGGCAATCAATTCATTGAACTTTTGCGCATCCAAAGCTGCGTGTAACACAAAAGATGAGCCATCCGGCAGATTCCTTTTGACGGCGAAATCAAAGTGCGGTTCTTGGCGAAATCCCGTGACCAGTTCACTGATATAGACACCGTGCTTTAAAACCTGACGGAACCAGGGTTCGTTGCTGTAATCCACGCCTTCCAGCTGGTGAGATCCGACGTAGGATTGCTGCACGCCCGAGCTGCTGATAACACCTAAATGAGTGAACCCGCTGAATCTTTTATTGAGGTTGTCGAGAATCTCAGCGAGGCGCGCCTTAGCATTCAATGTTTCCAAAGAATGGTCGTGCGCTATAAAATCCAACACCGACAGGCGTTCCGACATAAAAAGGGAAACCGATCGCCACGAATTCGAAACCAGTTGAGCGGTACGCAATTTCAGTTCCGCTTCGGTGGTATCCTGATGCAGCCGGTATCCGGACAGGGCCCATATGATGAGCGGAACGAGCGCCACGGTGGCCGTAACCAGAACCGCCCGCTTCCAGATCCCGCGAAAATCAAAATGGTGCTTAAATGGTCCGCCGATTGCATCTTCATGATCCCAAAAAGCAGGTCTTAGTCTTTTTAAAAAAGGCATGTTTATTTCAACCCGGTTTGGATGTTATTTGGCCTTGAATCGAATGACTTCGACAACACTTATTTGCTTTTCTCAGCTTTTTTACGCTGAATTTTTTCATTGGCCTTTTTGATAATATCACTGAGCTCATTGATGTCCAGCGGTTTCTGTAAGTAGGCAAAAGCACCCAGCTGCATGCACAATTCCCGATCCTCTTCATGACCATGCCCGGTAAGAACAATCACCTCGATTTCCGGGCGTGTCTGCTTCACCTTTCGCAGCACCTCAAGGCCATCAATACCCGGCATTTTAAGATCGACGATCATCACATCCGGTTCGTCTTCGTTGATCAGGTTGAGGGCGGATTCCCCGTCATAAGCAACCGCCGGGCCCAGATCTCGCATCACCAGCCGCTCAGACAGCGTTTGCACAAACTCGCGTTCGTCATCGACCAGCAATACTTTTGAAGGCATTTCAAAATTGTGCTTGCGATAGATGTCTGATTTATGAAAATCTTTGCCGACTTTCGTTTCCACCGCCTTGACGCCGGAGATCTGCTCTGCGATCGATCTGAGCTCATCCTGTAAACGGCTTAACCTCAGAACCTGTTTGTTGATGGTAATGGTGATTGATCCGTCTTGGGCGCTAACGTCCACATTATGCCCCTCTCGTGCCAGAGCTACTTCCGTAGCGGCCGCGAGACGAAAATCCCCCAGCGCCTGCCTGGAGCTTTCTGTTGACCGAACCACATCGCTGACAGCATTGTCGGATATGAGGGCGGCTGCTTCCGCCGGTGCCATTTTATCCGCGGGGATGACGATATCATAGAGACCCGCATCCCACGGATCGCTTTGATTAAAAAGCATGTCGATCCACGCAGCGCAATCCGCTTCGCGCTTTTGAACCAGTTTGGCGGCCTCCTTATCCGATATCCCCTGCTCCCGGGAAGCGGCAGCAACGCGATACTTCAGGCTCGCAATTAAACAAACCCGCAATGCATGGCTGATGGCCTTCGGCACCAACTGTCCGCAAAAACAGGTCACCAAAGCATTATCCTCGGGAATCAGTTCGGCAAGTGCCAGTTTCAGAAAAGCAATGGAGTATTCCTTCTCACGGGTAAATTTATTGAACACCGAGGTCCCGGCCGAAAAAGCCCGCATAAGTTTACTTTCAGCCATCTCCGAGAGCCGGCTGGCTTCGGCAACGACCTCCTTGTCGGTAATCAGCCGGTATCCGGTGCTGGAAATGACTTCTTCGATGACCGGGTTTTCATTGCAGAAACTGCCGCTAAACAGGGTGATAATGGACATTGCTTTAATCCTTCATGGTTAGAACCCATCTCAAAAATAGGATTTTGGTTCAAGATCGCGGCGGGGCCGAGTTTCTAACCGCAGGCATACTGTTGTATGTCGAGGATTTGAAACGAGGCACCAACAAAGATATGGGGCCAAAAGACATTTTTGAGATGGGTTCTATCATTGTTCAATGATCCGACATACGGTCTTCAATGGGCAGTTTTTTTCAGCTGCGCCCCTGTGTGTATGGCGATGGATGGCGCCGATGGCCGATTCAATGGTCGGGTAGATATGATCCTTGCCGATTTTGACAATCAAATGCGTGCGGTTCAACACATTCATGACGGCGCGGTTCACCCCGCTAAAAGATATATCGATCCCTGCGCTTCTGACCCGGTCTATTGTCAAAGATAAGGCTTCTTCACCGGAGGCGTCAAGATCATTGATACTGCCGGCCGAGATGATAATGTGCTTGAGATCTTTTTTGGTTCGCCGCCGATTCCGGATCTGATCCTCAAGGTAACTGGCATTCGCGAAAAAAAGCGGTCCGTCAAAGCGAACCACGTCGATATACCTGCACTCCGCCAGGCCGCTGGCGACGGCATCGTGCAGCGTCCGGTCGACATCCAGAGAAAGATCAACGACTTTCGGCCGCATGCTTTTGTAAAGAAAAACGAGGACCGAAAGGATGACGCCCAGCAAAATTCCCCTCTCTAAATGGGGCGCAAATACAAGCGTGGCGACAAAGGTAATAACGGAAATCGCCCCGTCATACCACTGCGCCCGCCATACATGTATAAATCCCCTGACGTTGACCAGCCCGACGACGGCCATCATGATAATGGCCGCCAGCACCGATTGGGGCAGATGGTATAAAAGCGGCGTAAAAAACAACAGAACCACCACCACCGTCAGACTGCTAAATACACTGGACAGGCTGGAAATGGCGCCGGACTGCAGATTTACAGCCGACCGCGAGAAGGATCCTGATATCGGATAGCTTTTGGTGAAAGCGCCGCAGATATTGGCCAACCCCTGGCCGACGAGTTCCCGGTTGGGATCCAACCGCTGGCCGGTGATGGCGGCCATTGCCTTGGCAACGGAGATGGCCTCCATAAAGCCCAGCAGTGAGATGATAATGGCAAAGGTCAGCAACTGGCGAATGATATGAAAGTCTAATTCGGGCATGGACAACGACGGTAGCCCTTGCGGAATTTTACCCACCACTTCACCGCCGCCTGTCATTTGCAAACGCCGGGTGGCGAGGGGCGAATTGCCCACCTTAATACGCCAGATACGTCCGTCACCTTCGGCCTTCTGCGGAATGGTGTCTGCCGGATAAAACTTGAGCGAACCGTCACTCTGCCGGGTGCTTTCAAAAAGCAAGCTGCGCAGCTCCTTGCGGTAGGTTGCGGCCTGATCCTTAAACTGTTGAATCTGGATGTTGACGCGCTCCAGCGCATATTGGGAATCGAGCACTTTAAGCGCATCCGGATTTTGTGCGGAATTGCTGAGATCCTTTATCAATCCGGAACGTTTTTCAGAAAGAAGCGTTATTGAATTGACGGCGCGGTTAAAATGGGTAATCGCCGGCTTCAGTTCGGTGGAATAGACGGCCGATATATCGACAACCGACATGCGCCCCAACCCGAGTGCCCAGGACAACCCGGTCGTAATCACAACAGCCACAATAACATTTGGAATCCGCGGGGCAATCCTTTTTAGCCCATACATGATGACGAACGCCAGCGTGGCCATAAACAGTGTGGGCCAGTGGGTGTAATGCCATGCGGCCTTCAGGACCCTGAAAATCGTTTCGTAATGGCGCGGGGCTTTGTCCACATAAACACCCAACAGCCTTGGCAGCTGAGAGGAAGCAATGATAAGGGCGGCGGCGTTGGTAAAACCGTTAACCACCGGATGAGAGATGAAATTGACGACAAGACCGAGCTTGAGCACGCCCAGAGAGAACTGAAAAATGCCAACCAACAGCGTCAGCAAAATAGCGTAGGCGATGTATTGTTGACTGCCGGCGGTGGCCAGCGGCTCAAGGGCTGTTGCGGTTAAAAGCGAAACCACTGCCACGGGACCGGTGGCCAGCTGGCGGCTGGAACCGAACAGGGAGGCCACCAGGGGCGGAAGAAATGCAGCATACAGGCCGTAGTATGGCGGCAGCCCGGCAAGCTCGGCGTATGCCAGTGACTGGGGAATCAGCACCAGGGCAACCGTCAGCCCGGCAAAGATGTCGGCTTTCAGGCTGCCTATTTTATAACCCGCGGGCCAATTTAAAACGGTCAACAATCGGTTCATCGCAAATTTATCGTTACGATTTTAAAATACCCGGGTCAAGATAAAATTCCCATAAATCGAATAATTTACCGGAATCTCACGAGGCGGATGCGCAAACGGCATGCTGTTTGGCCGGTCGTAATTCTTTGAAACTTTTGAATGCTTGGGATATAATTAAAAATAACGCTTTCCGCTCTCCGCCTCTGGAGAACCGGGTACAAAGACGAAGGCAAATACAGCCCCATTATTTCATCCGTCCGATGACACGGGTCATGGCAGACCGCAAGCGTTTGACACCATTAAAAAAATATTTATGTTCACACAAGAATTAAGCCATTCGAAGTTAAAAACATTCAAAGATCTCAATTGGAGACAAAGAAATCTTGTTGAAAAACGCAAATAAGGCCGCCGTACCGGAAAAGCCCAGACTCTTGAAAGAACTGAAAGCGGGGAAATTTAATATTCCCGATTTTATCTACGTTTCGGCATCTGATTTTGAAAAGGAAGCATTTGATGACCTGAAGGCTTTTCTGGATCGCCACCGGGAGAGTTTTAAGGTGATCACCCGCAGTGCGCATCCTCATGAGGAATTTTTTAAAGGGGGAACGTTTGATTCATTGGAGACCTATGCCGATCCGGCAGGAATTCAATATGCGCGAACCAAAATCATAAACCTGGCGAAAACCGCCAAACAGCTGACCATTAAACGACAGCAAAAATTCAATAACAGCCCTGAAATTGATCCGGAGAATATGGGCGTTATCGTGATGCCCTTTATCAACGGCACCAGCGTCATGGCGAAAATGATTGGAAATCATTGGGAATTTGGATACTGTCGGGACCGCAACCACAAAGTCCAACGGGAACCCTATATTACCCGAACACCCCATGATATCAGGCTGCTTCAGTTATCAGAAGATATCCAGAACCACCTGGGCTACAGGTGTGAAATTGAATATGTCGTCTCCGGTGAGGGCGAGATCTATGTCGTTCAGGCCAAAGACATTTCTCACATTGAAACCCTTGAACAGCAACAAGGTGAAAGATCGATCAAGCTGGACGGTGTTCGCCGAATCAGAAGGAACCATAATTATCGTGAGCGGCCGGTTTATGTAATGGACAACAAGGCATTTTATCTGGAGATTATTGGTAAATGTGAAGATCTGGTTTGGGGTAATAAAAAAAACAAGCCGGCCATTGATGACATTCTAGAAATTATCACCAGATATCAAACCAGCCTGGAAGACTTTGCCTTAAAACACCAGCGCTTTGGTATTCTGGGGCTGTCGATTCAAGAGCCGGAAGAGCTCTATCAGATCGCCAATCACTATCTGGATGATTTCCCCGACTTGCAGTCAAAGCTTTCCAAAGCGCTGCATGACAACTTATACAAAATTGACTATTTTTTATCGGAGGCGGATACCCTGCTGGCTAAAGACAAGTTCAGGATCAATCTGTGCGGCCACGACGCCTACGGCATCGATACGGTTCGAAATCCCATGTGGTCCGTATACTGGTATATGGATAAACACGCCATAATCGTCAAAAATTTCAAAGGATTGGGATTCAAAACCGGAGACACGATTGGAATTGAAATTGATTCGGATGAAAACCCGATCGTTTATCGTCTATAATTGGGAAATTCGCGTTGGCCGGATAGCCGGTTATTTGACCGCTGTGCTTTGAAGTACCTTTGTGGCCTGCTCGAGAATTCCCTCCGGAAAACCAACGATGGGATAGATCACCAGAAATCCAATGATCCACAGCAGCAGCATCGACAGTATAAAAAATCCAAACCCGTATTTTACGAAATCAATCGCCTCAAGGGCCCGCTTATTGGTATCCGGATAAATCCCCAGTGCAAATGTCAGTGCATTGGCGGGAGACCCCACGATCAGGAAATGGGCATAGGAAGATGCCAATGCCACGGCCAGGCCGATGGCCCAGGGCTCACCGGCAACCTGAGTCATGATCCCCATAGGGACCACAATGGGTCCGATAAGGGCGACGGTGGCGGCATCAGACATAAAATTGGTAACCAGACCGGAGAAGGCGGACATTCCGAGCCACAGCCCGTAGCCCTGATCCATGCCGACCTGTGAAAGCGCGTTGAGGAAGGTTGTCGCCAGCCACAGGGCGCCGCCGCTTTCCTTAAGCAGGGCACCCAGGGTCAGCGCCCCGCAGTACATAAACCAGGCGTTAAAGGATATCCGCTCGATGATCTGTTCAAATTTCACGGTCTTGAACAAAACCGGTATGACCAGGGCCAGAAGCGCCGGCCCGCCCAACCCCGTGGCTTCTCCGCCAAATATCCACAGAGCCACAATTAGGAAAAGCGTTGCGGCAGTGACGTACTCGGGATATTTCATTTTACCCATTCGGCGCGTTTCTTCCTTGATGTGTTCCAGCCCGGGGGTAAGGTCCCGGGTCTTTATCTTCTTGCTGAATAAAGTTGCCATATAGAGTATCAACATGGCGCTGCCCAGCGGCACCAGGGGCCAGCCGTATTGCATCCAGCCCGAATAGGTGATCGGTATGCCGTAT
>JBFFCW010000097.1:0-10492 GCA_041559695.1 Desulfobacterales bacterium | reverse complement strand
CTTGATTTTCTTGTTAACCTTCCCGCTGTTATCTCATTCTGCATTTGCTACAGCAACCGCAATCCAGTTTTTTATGTTCTCCCTGTATGGGATGGGTTGGAACACCATCGGAGGGTACGGGGGTCAGGTGGATCTGGGCAAAGCCCAGTATGTCGGGATCGGGGCTTATACAACGGCTGTGATGCTGATCCGCTGGGACATTCCTTTCTGGGTATCCATGCCCATCGGAATGTGTCTGGCAGTGGGCTGGTCCTTTATCATCGGTTATCCCCTCTTTCGATTAAAAGGTCATTATTTTGCCATTGCCACCATCGCCACCTCCCTGGTACTCAAGGCGCTCTTTGAAGTCTGGGCTTTTGTTGGCGCAGCAAGAGGGCTGGAGATATCCCCAATCAAATATACCCCTCCTGATTTTCTGCGACTTATTTTCAAAGACGATATTTATTACTACTATGTTATTCTGGGATTTTTCCTTTTAGGAATTTTCTATATTAACTGGTTCCGCAAATCCCGTCTGGGATTTCAGCTACGCTGCATCAAGGATAATGAAGATGTAGCCCAATCGCTGGGCATAAACGTGCGCTGGGCCAAAGTCAAAACCTATGCGATTGCCACGGCTTTTGTTAGCCTCGTTGGGTCCTTCCACGCGTGTTATATTAAGGCCATTGAGCCTGAAGACACTATGAGTTTGGACATTTCAATCCTGATAGCCCTGATGGCCATGCTCGGTGGGGCCGGTTCATTGTGGGGACCGATTATCGGTGCCGGTATTTTAATACCGCTTAAAAGTTATCTTAAGGAGTGGCTGGGTGCTGCGGCCGGCCTGGTGGGAATCGACCTAATCATTTATGCATTGATTATCATGCTCGTATCAGCGTTCGAACCCCGGGGAATATGGGGCATCATTGACAAGATCCGGCGAAGGAAACGCAATTAATGGCACTACTCGAAGTCAACAATGTAACCAAAAATTTTGGCGGATTAAGGGCCAACGACGATATTTCCTTCTCCTTGGATAAGGGAGAATTGCTTGGATTGATCGGCCCCAATGGGGCCGGTAAAACCACGCTGTTTAACTGCATATCGGGATTGTATCCGACGACCTCTGGGGAAATTATATTTGATGGCGAGGACATTACCGAATTAAAAGCCCATGAGGTTGCCAGACACGGCCTTGCCCGCACATTTCAGGTATACGTAGCTTCAGGGGATCTTACGGTGGAAGAAAATGTCATGGTGGGTTGTTTTATGCGCACCCGGTCCCGGTCCGAAGCCAAATCCCGTGCGGATGGAATTTTAGAGTTTATGAAACTGCAGGATCTGGCCGACTACCTGGTCAGCGAACTTCCGGTGGCTGCCCAGAAGCGGGTGACGATGGCGACCGCACTGGGCTCGCACCCCAAACTGTTGCTGCTCGATGAAGTTGCCGCCGGTTTGAATCCCAGCGAAATCGAGGAGATTATGGCCAGCATCAGAAGCGTCCACGAAGAAATGGGCGTCACGGTGATGCTGATTGAACATGTCATGGAACTGGTGATGAAAATCAGTGACCGCGTTATTGTGCTGGATTATGGTGAAAAAATCGCAGACGGCAACCCGGCCGAAGTCGCCAAGGACCCGAAGGTGATCAAGGCCTATCTGGGAGAGCGCTATGTCAAAGCGCACGCACAGGAGCTGAGTTGAGATATGAGCCAAACGATTCTCGAGATCGATAATATAAAAGTCCGCTATTCCGGTCTGCCGGTGCTGCAGGGTATTTCCTTGAAGGTAGATGCCGGAGAAACCGTATGCGTGCTGGGCTCCAACGGTGCTGGAAAATCGACCCTTATCCGGGCGATAATGGGCACCCAGCCCGCCTTTGAGGGTCGTATTCTTTTTAAGGAGCGGCAAATCCAAAAACTGAGAACCGAAGAAATTGTGCGTATGGGAATTGTCTGTGTGCCTGAAGAAAAAATGCTTTTTAGCCCGCTATCGGTAGAGGAGAACCTTTATCTGGGCGCATACGTACTCAATGATCCGCAACAAATACAAAACAATATAGAGTTCGTTTATGAACTCTTTCCAGCTCTCGAGCAGCGCCGCAAACAACCTGCATCCACTCTGTCCGGTGGCGAGCAGCAAATGGTGGCCATCGGGCGCGGCCTGATGTCCAGACCCCATATCTTGATGCTCGACGAACCCTCCTTGGGCCTGGCACCGCTTCTGGTAGACGAAGTTCTGGATACCGTCCGAAAACTAAAAGAAGAA
Organism: Desulfobacterales bacterium; assembly: GCA_041559695.1. GTDB lineage: Bacteria > Desulfobacterota > Desulfobacteria > Desulfobacterales > JAHEIW01 > JAHEIW01. The sequence continues at coordinate 8,245 of JBFFCW010000097.1, read as the reverse complement.
GGCCTTACCGTCTTGCTGGTCGAACAAAACGTTCGTGAAGCCTTGGACCTTGCCGATCGCGGGTATGTCCTTCAGACGGGTCGAATTGTCGGTGAGGGCTCCGGAAAAGTGCTTTTAGAAAGTGATATGTTCAGGGAAGCTTTTCTAGGAATTTAAGAGAGCGCTAAGGTTATCGACCTTGTGTCCCGTTTCATCTAACGCGCGATGCGCCTCCTCCAGAGATATGACTGCAAATTGAATATCATCCCCCGGCTTAATTTGTCCCAGTAAATGCAGGTCAGCGGTTATGATCGTTGCAATTTTGCGATACCCGCCGCTGACGGTTTCCCCCAGAATAATAATCGGTTTGCCGTCACCCGGCACCTGAATTGATCCTGAAATCAGACCTTCGGATATAATGGATTCGGCCGTGTCACTTTTTCTTTGAATTTTCAGCCCCTCCAGGCGAATCCCGGTACGATCGGACTGGGGTGAAACCTTGTAAAGGGTATGTGTTAAAGTCCGCTTGCCTTTGTTTGTAAAATCATTATCCTGCGGGCCCCATACAACCCTCAGTTTCCATACGCTCGGATATTTCGGAATCCATTTGGATTTAAGCGAGCGTCCCGCCATCGATAGTTTTATCTGGGGTGAATCGATAGATAAATAATCTCCCTTTTGCAGAGATCGCCCCTCAAAGCCACCAAAGCCCGAGAAAAGATTGGTTGACTGGCTGCCAAGTACGAACGGCGTGATGATACCGCCGCCAAAAGCAATATATGCGCGGCAACCGCTTCGGGGACCGATAAATGATAGGATATCCCCCTTTTTTACAACATGAGAACACCACATTTTCAGAGGCTGCCTGTTGACCTGCAATTGCAAGTCGGCACCGGTGACGGCAACACAAACATCGGTTAGCGCCTTTAATCGCAACCCCATTAAGGTGGTTTCCAAACACGCAAAATTTTCTGAATTATCAACCAGCCGGTTGGCGATCCGCAGTGAAAAAGAATCCAAGGCGCCGCTGGCGGGCACGCCATAATGGCCGTATCCAAATCTGCCGAGGTCCTGGATGGTGGTCTGGAGCCCGGGAGATAGGACTTCAATGCTCTTTACGGCAGCCATCTTCACATCTCCTCGGCCGTTATGGTATAAAATTTTACCCGGTCACCCATCTCTAAAAAAGAAGGCGGATTTTTTTGAGGATCAAATAATCGAATGGGCGTTCTACCGATGATTTGCCAGCCGCCCGGGCTTGTCACCGGATAAATGCCGGTTTGTTTTTGGGCGATTCCAACCGAGCCTTGAATAACATGGGTTCGCGGCGTTTCCCGACGAGGGGTTACCAGCGAATCCACCACTTCTCCCATATACGGATATCCCGGCATGAAACCGATCATATACACCTGATAGGTCGGTTGGATGTGCAGACGAATAACCTCTTCGGGCGTCATTTTCAGGTAACCGGCAACCCACTCCAGATCCGGCCCGAATTCATCACCATAAACGACCGGAATTTCTACAATGCGGGGGCTGGGCAGCTGTGTTTCATCGACCATTTTCCAGATGTCCATAATCTGAGATTTCAAAGAACTCAGCGAACCGACCAACGGATCATAAAGCACCATCAGCGATCGATAGCCGGGGACCAGTTCCCTTATTCCGTTAAGGTCACGGCCCTCTATCTCGATAAAAAGGGCGCGCACCTTTTGGTTGATCTGCCGGCTGATTTCATCGCCCAGTTCAACAAGAAGGCCCCGGTCTCCCATAATTCGAAAGATGGGTCTGCTGTATTGCATAAGGGTTAAAATTGAAGATCTGTGAGCATTTAAAAAAGGCTTGCAACGCCGCTATCGGGTTTTCGGCAACCAGAACAAGAAACGATGGAACGTTGGCTAGCCTGGCACTCGTCCTCGTTCTCTTCCTCGTCCTCGATATTGTCACCTATAAATGAGGCCCTGATTCCGTTTCACAGAAATGTTGCCGGCGGTGCAATCTCCACACCCGCTTTCTCTAAAGATTTACGGATATTTCTAACCAGTTCCAGAGCCGCGGGGTTGTCTCCATGCACGCAAATGGTCTCAGCCGAGAGTTCAATCTCAGTTCCGTCGATACAAACGACCTTGCCCTCTTTGACCATCTTTAGGGCCTTTTCTGCGACCTGCTTATGATCGTGAATCACCGCACCCGGCAACTTCCGCGAAACCAGCGATCCATCGGGGTTGTATGCACGATCTCCGAAGAATTCAAATGCAATGCGAATCCCGTGTTTAGCACCAATCGCCTTGAGATCTTCCCGCCATGGGCCGGCCAATACAAACAGTATCAGTTGCGGGTCAACTGCTGCCAGGGCTTCAGCAACGGCATCCCAGATTTCCATGTTTTTGACCGCCATCGTGTACAGGGCCCCATGCGGCTTTACATGCTGTAGCGCTACCCCCTGAGCGGTTGTAAATGCCTTCAGGGCACCGATCTGATAGATGACATAATCTTTGATCTCATCCAAGGATGCATCTATATTTCGCCGCCCGAAAGCAATCAAATCCGGAAACCCGGGATGGGCGCCCGGTGCCACGCCATGTTCTTTCGCAATTGCAATGGTTTGCCGCATGACGTGGGGATCACCGGCATGAAAGCCGCAGGCAATATTGGCTGAGCTGATCAAAGGAATAACCGCTTCATCCATCCCCAGTTTATAATTCCCGAAACTCTCCCCCACATCTGAATTCAAATCAATTTTGTTGACCGACATCGTCGCTACCCCCTAATGCGTCCCCATTTTAAGTGAGTGGAAACAAATTTAAAAACAGTTTAGCATATGCCATAAATCAATGGGTATTACAAAGTCAAATAAATATGAACAATTGACATCGTACACCTGATTTGATTTTAATGTATTTCCTCAATCACCGGAAAATCGACAAGCACTCAGGCCAGATAAGAGAAAAGGTTATGGCTTTAAACAAAATCTTAATCGCCAACAGGGGAGAAATTGCCGTCCGGATCATCCGGGCCTGCCGGGAAATGGGAATCAAAACCGTCGCTGTCTTTTCGGATGCAGATGCAGACGCCCTGCACGTTAAACAAGCCGATGAAGCGGTTCACATCGGTCCCGCTCTGAGCCGCAAAAGCTATTTGAATATGGATCGCATCATTCAGGCGGCAACGGATCAAAACGTCGATGCCATTCATCCCGGTTACGGTTTTTTATCTGAAAACGCAGTCTTCGCCCAAGCCTGTGTCGATAACAACCGGGTATTCATCGGTCCGTCGGCCAGGTGTATTGCCACAGCCGGCAATAAATCGGCCGCCCGCAAAATGTTGATGGCGCTGGGTATACCGGTCATTCCAGGAAGTGAAGACATTCTGGTTTCGCCTCAAGCTGCAGTAGCTGTTGCCGCAGATATCGGTTATCCGGTCATTCTAAAGGCCGCCGGCGGCGGCGGCGGCAGAGGTATGCGCATCGTCCATGACAAAGAAGAACTTTTAGACGGTTTTGCGGTGGCTTCGGCAGAGGCAAGGGCGGCCTTCGGCGATCCGGACCTCTATCTCGAAAAATATATCGAAAAACCCCGGCATATCGAGATTCAGATCCTCGGGGATCGTTTCGACAATTATGTTCACCTGGGCGAAAGAGAATGCAGTATCCAGATACGATACCAGAAACTGATTGAAGAGTCGCCGTCACCCTTTGTCGATGAAGTCTTGCGAAACAAATTGGGCGAGACGGCAATTCAGGTGGCCCGTTCGGTCGGTTACAGCAATGCCGGCACCATGGAATTCCTGGTGGATAAAAACAGAAATTTTTATTTTATGGAAATAAACGCCCGGCTTCAGGTGGAACATCCGGTAACCGAGCTGGTAACCGGCATCGATATCGTACAGCAACAGATTCTGCTGGCAGCCGGCGAAAAATTATCAATCGAGCAGGATGATATCCGCCTCAACGGGTGGTCGATGGAATGCCGCATTAATGCGGCTGATCCGGCCAATAACTTTATGCCGTCGCCGGGTCAAATTACCCATCTCATCCTGCCCGCCGGTCCGGGTGTCAGGGTGGATACCCACATTTTTAACCATTGCGAAATATCGCCTTTTTATGATTCCCTGATTGCTAAACTGATCGTATGGGCTGAAGATCGGCCGACGGCAATCAAACGCATGCAAAAATCGCTTTCTGAATTCCGGATTGAGGGCATTAAAAGCACGGTTCCCTTTCATCAACGGGTATTTCAGGATAAGGATTTCATCCAGGGAGACATCGACACCCATTTTCTGGAGAAATCATATTGAATCCCGCTTCGCAAAATTCGACAACCGATCCCCATCGCTGGGTCGTCTTTGGCACCCTCGCAGCAGTCTATTTTTTTGTTTATTTTCATCGCGTTTCCACATCGGTGGTTGCCCCTGACCTCATCTCTTCTTTTCAAACCAACGCAACCGCTCTGGGGTTGATGTCTTCCATGTATTTTTATGCCTATGCATTCGAGCAGCCACTGGTGGGCTATCTTTCCGACCGTATAGGCCCTCGGCGAGTTGTCGGATTCTGGTCTTTAATCGCCGTTGTGGGATGCGTCATTTTTGGCCTGTCGCCTACGATCACATGGGCATCAATTGGTCGGGGTCTTATTGGAATCGGTGTCGGTGGGGTTTACGTGCCGGCATTAAAATCGTTTTCCCAGTGGTTCAGGCAAAAGGAATTCACAACACTAATCGGTTTGCTGATGGCAATTGGCAATATGGGTGCCATTATGGCGACCACACCTCTGGCCTGGACTTCGAAAACATGGGGATGGCGCATTAGCTTTTTGGCAATTGCCGGGATTACGCTATTGCTTGCTTTGGTTACGCTGGTGTTCACACGTGACTATCAGCCGTTCGTCGGCAACAACGCGGAACACAATTTGCGCCAGAATCGAGATTCATCCCCCCACCAAAGTCATCGGCGTTTGATTTTGACCTCAAGCAAATTTTGGGTGCTGTTTATTATTTTCTTTGGTATCTACGGAATTTTTTTAACCCTTCAAGGCCTCTGGGCAACGCCATATTTGATGTCAGTGCTTCAAATTGATCAACTGTCAGCCAGCCATCTAAATATAGCACTGCCTTTAGGCTTTATGTTGGGCGCACCATTATTCGGATGGATTGCAGATCGCATCCGTGCGCAAAAGGTTCATCTATTCATTGGCCTGATAGGTGCCGTCACGCTCTTCTGGTTGATACTTTCCGTTCGGACAAAACCGCTGAATGCACGCGGGCTAATGGTCCTGTTTTTTCTGATGGGCACAGCGACGGGCGGTTGGCTATCCACTCTGTGGTCATTAATCAGGGAAACCACCCCTGCAGAAATAATGGGCTCCATTTCCGGATGGCTGAATCCCGCCCCCTTTTTTGGGATTGCCGTCTTCCAGGTGCTGACGGGCGCCGTTTTAGATCATGTAGGGCGTATCAACGGTGCTTATCCGCCCGAGGCTTTCCAGACGGCATTCTGGGTTTGTACGCTGACGGCCGCAGGTTGTCTGATGCTGAGCTTTATCCTAAAAAAATCCAGCGGATCTCAAGCCCAACTCTTGGAATAAAGTAAAACCTGGGACAAGTTTGTTTATAGAATCCATCTCAAAAATAAGATTATCGGGGACGAGGAGCAATACGAGTACGAGGTTTGACAACGCTGCGCCGCTTCTCATACTCGTCGTCGTCCTCGTCCTCGTTTTCGATATCTAAACCTACTAGCTTCGTTGTGATCCTTTTTAAAATGCTAATCCGGCCTCCGGAAAGACTGCACCGTTCGTATATTTCCCGCTGAACGGGAGAATAATGAGCGTAATCTGCTATTTTTGAGATGGCCTCTAATAAAAAAGGGGGCAGGCTGCTGCCTGTCCCCCTCTTAACGCGCTGATAAAATGCGTTTTAACGTTTTGAGAATTGAAATCGCGCGCGGGCTCCCTTTTGGCCATATTTTTTTCTTTCTTTGACCCGCGGATCGCGTTTGACAAACCCGGCTTTTTTCAGCGGAATTCTCAAATCCGCATCCGTCAATATGAGCGCTTTGGTAATACCGTGGCGAACCGCTCCGGCCTGACCGGCGATGCCACCGCCTGTGACACTGACTTTTACGTCAAAGGATCCGGCCGTATTGGTTAATTTAAACGGCTCCAGCAGTTCGTTTCGCAATGTTTCAACTGGAAAGTATGCCTCGACGGAACGATTATTAATGCTGATTTCACCGGTTCCAGGCCTCAGCCACGTTCGGGCAATGGCGCTTTTTCGTTTTCCGGTGGCGTAATAAATGTTTTCTTTTTCCATTGATTTCCTCAAAAGTAAAAATGATCGTTTGAGAGCCTTTATTAAATTTGTATCGTCTCAGGCTGTTGGGCCTCATGCGGATGGGCGTCTCCGGTGTATACTTTCAGCTTTTTAAACAGCCGCCGTCCGAGCCTATTTTTGGGCAGCATTCCCTTAACTGCCGAACGGACAAGTTCTTCCGGCTTTTTATCCAGAAGCTCATTTGCGGTCATCTGTTTAAGGCCGCCGATATACCCGCTGTGACGGTAATATATTTTCTGATCCATTTTTCGGCCGGTCAGGACAATTTTTTCCGCATTGATGACGATTACCCAATCACCGGTGTCCGTATGGGGCGTAAACTTAGGGTTGTGTTTGCCCCGCAATCTATGGGCTATCTGGGAAGCCAGCCTGCCAAGCACAGCCCCATTTGCATCGACAACGAACCATTTCTGCGGGTTATCCGAACTTTTTGCGCTAGATGTATATTTTTTCACCTCTGTGAACTCCTAACTCCTCGTATTGAACAATCCAGCGAATTTAGAAAATATATCAGATGATGTCAAGAAAAAAATAAAACCGTCCTTTACAATTCGATAATTTTGATTTTATTATCCACTACAACTTAAAATTAGAACGATCTTGTATTGGAGCGATGGCATGCTGGAAAAGAATCCAGTACGCCATTGCCCATCGCTCCATTACTCCGGTTTCTAACTCATCAGGATAAACACAAAATGGAACAGCTTGAAACAGAGGTAAAATTTTATCTGCCCGACATTGAAAGTGTGCAACAACGCATATTGGCATTGGGCGCCGAATCCAAGGGCCGCGTCTTCGAAAATAATGTTCGCTATGAAGATGAAAATAAAACCCTGATCAGAAAAAAATCGCTGCTGCGCTTGCGCCGGGATACAAAAACGACGCTAACATTTAAATCCAGTCCCCCGGCTGCCAGCACGGAGTTTAAGATCTTCAATGAACTGGAGGTCGAAGTCAGCGATTTTGAAACGATGAATCGAATTTTAGAGAATCTGGGTCTCCACTCTGAGCAAATTTATGAAAAATGGCGCGAAACCTTTATCCTGGATCGTACAGGATTTTATCTGGACACCATGCCTTATGGAACGTTTTTGGAAATTGAAGGTTCCGATAAAGATATCCGCACGCATGCTGCCAGTCTCGGCTTGAACTGGCAAAAACGCATATTGCTGAATTATCTTGAAATATTTGAAATGATACGGCAAACGCTAAACCTGAGCTTCAAAGACCTCACATTCAAAAACTTTGAAAATATCAGGGTCGATATGGCAGCGTTTTTAGGTAAATTTGAAGCGGGTGATTCGTAGGCCAAGCGCAGTTTCAGGTGTCGGGTGTCAGGACTCAGAATTCGCGGAGCTGACACCTGACACCTTTTTGGATGTCTGTGGTCTAAAAAACAGACGGTACACTATCTAAGGAATTGGTGGTGTCTCCGCTTTCAGGCGCTTCACCGCTTGACGTTCGGCTCGAAGGCGTTTCCTCGGAGGCTGTTGGGGTAGGCGTCTTAACCGCGGAAGGAACGGTCACCGGGGGCAAGTTGACCGAAAAGTCCTGCTCCAATAACGATTCGGCGGTTTTGGTAAAAACATAGACAGTTGCAGTTTGAAACTGATCTGAATATTTTGGCGCTTTGGATGATAAGTTCATGGTGCGAAACCGCAGTATCGAAAAGCTTTTCCCTCTCTTCCCGGAAGGTTTGTCTCCGGCAAGACCCACCGCCGGCATCACCAGCCATTGTTCCGCTTGAAGATCTTCCCCTTTTAACACGACAACGATTCGACCGGCAACTCGCTGCGGCGCCGTGCCCGTGCTGGTATTTTTTATTTTAAACTGCGCATTTAGGTTTTTATTGCCCGATTCACGCGAGACCTTAAAATTTTCCAAAGCCACGCTGATAACCGGCTCGGCTTCATCCGTTTCAGCCGGTGCGGGTTCG